>LRSL01000020.1 GCA_001563335.1 Candidatus Thorarchaeota archaeon SMTZ1-45
CCATCCAAGCTGGACGAGTTTTCCTACTACATTCTCAAACGCACTCGGTTTACTTGAATGCACATCATTGAGCTCAATACTGTGCTCAATCAAGCCAAGCCATTTAGCCACCTCAGGACTCTCCATCATTGCCGAGAGTGCTCTTGATACGATACCAACGTCCTGCTCATCAAAGATATCCACAAGAGTCCTGAATCTGATAATTGGTCCCCCATTGTCAAGTAGCCAATACGCTAAGTCTCTGTGGTTCATGCTTCCATAAACAGCGCTATCTCCATAAGTAATCTCTGTAATGGGGACAGAGTTAAGAACATCGACATACTCTAGTCCTCTCGGTGCTGTGGTTGGTGGATGAAGACATCAAGAAGAGCATAATGCAGGACATATATGAAAATAGGATGCTTCTGACATCCATCCGCGATAAGCCAGAGGGCTGGACACTATACTCTGGTTTGTGGAGTCCTTTCTATATTCAACTACGAATCCTCTCTTCATTCCCTGTAACTCTCAAAAAGATTGGTCAAGCTCTGGGAACCCTCGTTAAGGAGGAAGCACCCCATATCAACAGACTTGTGGGTGTAGCGTTTGCTGGAATTCCAATCGCAACAGCAATGTCGATCTCAACAGGAATTCCTGCATGTCATACACGTAAGATACTCGGTGTCAGAACTGAGCAGGAACTGGAGAATGCTATCAGTAAATATGGGCAGCACTCACTCCTAGAGGGTGATGTCGAAGAGGGTGATACTATCTGTCTTGTTGATGATCTTGTGACAGGAATGGAGAGTAAGCTTGTTGCTCGGGGTCAGGTCATTACAGAGCTAGAGAAACGAGGTATCACTGATTTTTCTGTCGATGACATCGCGGTGGTTGTGGATCGCCAACAGGGTGCACGACAGCGTGCCAAAGAGCTGAAGATCAGGCTTCATTCTCTCATTAATCTGGTTGATGAAGGTCTTCCTCTGATTAGAGATAGAATGACCAAAGAGGAGTATAGAATAGTTACAGAATATCTTACTGACCCGACTGGATTCAAGATGGAATGAGTACATCACATCCAATGTACCACAGAAACCCATTTCTTAACAAAAGAAACTCCCTGCACAACTATGAGTAGTAAGAATCCCCTTGACCCGCTATTGAACATGGCAATGGCGATGTCCACACGACACTATGAGTACTATAGTGAAACTGCAGAACAGGTTCAGACTCCAAAGGTGAAGGCTCTACTGCTCGTTCTTGCTGAAACTGAGCAAGAACTAATCGCTCACATTCGTCACATGATGGTCACTGGAGTTCTTGATGAGATAGAGGTTTTGGATAGAGTTAAGGTGGGAGATGAACCACCAGACGACTCTCCAATCGCACCTGAGCGAAAAGACTCTGATCCTAGAATATTTGTCTGCAACAAGGCTTTGGAACAGGAGGTCAAAGGCTACACCTTCTATCTGTCTATTGCAGCCAGAGCAAAGACAGAGCTTGCTAGTCGTCTTTTTGAATACTTGGCTTTTGTTAAATCCCAGCAGATTGAACAAATCAGAAAGGTCTGTACGACCTTCTAATGAAACATAATCCCAGTTGAATACCTAATAGAAAGTGCTTTCTTCTATAGTGTATTATGTTTTCCAATGAGCGAAGCGACCTCTCACCAACATCTACTCAAGCTTGCATTGACAACCGCAGCCAATCAGTACGACTTCTATCTGAAAGCCGCTGACGCCGCCACCACACCCCAGGTAAAGGCACTTCTCATGGTACTGGCTGACACAGAAGGTGAACTCGTAGAGAGAATTCGCCTCATGATGTCCACGGGTATTCTCGATGCAATTGAAGAGGTTGCCAAAGACACATTTTCATATGACGAGCCAGACCCAACTCCCTTCGGTATGGACCGGACTCCATTTGCAAGGTCAAACCCAGACACTGATCCACGCCTCTATGTATGCAACAAAGCTCTAGAGAAAGAATTCTCAGGATTCACGTTCTACAGATCAATCAGCTCTCGAGCAAAGTCCGAAGTGATCAGACGCCTCTTTGAATACTTTGTATCGATCAAATCACAACAGATCAAGAGGATTCGCAGAGTCTGCTCCACTTTCTGAACTCATCTATTTACTCACGTTAGAATTGTTATTTATGCTGTTAGAACACGTGTTCTAATAGTTTATTTAGATAATTAACTATAAGAATAGATAATTAGAAATATTTATATATATTTGAAGCTATATACTAGGTGTGGCCGGGAGGCCGCAAACAAGAGGAGACCCTGAAAATCTCCATAGGAAACGAAGGGGATAGTGGGTTCTCAAAACAGCGAGATGGAAACCGTGAGTGACGAACAAAACATATTCATTCCTTCTGTACAGCTCAACAACCTTTCTGATTTCATGGAGATATCAAATCAGGCTGCAATTATTGTCTACAGCCCTGAATATTACCAAGGCCCATTCATGGATGATCACAAAAGACTCCGAAGACTCACTCTGACTGCTGTCGGAGTAGAAAGGAAGGGTATACCTTTGACCTTCAGATACGTGCTTGATGATGTTAGGGATATTGATAGAATTGCGTCTGAAATCCTTAAGGATCTTGAGAGTCGAGGAAGCGTTGTTCAGGGCTCAATAGAGAAGTCACATTCTCTTGGTGAGTTACTAGCAACGTGGCCTTAGGATGCGCCATAAAAAGCACCCACTCCTACTAGTTGGTACCGTCTCGCATCTACCGATACTGCTTTTTGTGTTTGTGTTAAGACAATAGTGAAGAACAGTGACCAAACCAGAACCAGCTGATATAATCGTACCCCGCATTCTCAAACAGTACTCAGAGCGACCTCGGGGCTGGCACATAATGAGCTCCCCTCGAGGAGAGATGCTAATTCTCAGTTCTGATTCTGCATTTCAGCTGAAACTTATTCCACTAAATCCATACGAGTTCACAGGCGCTGGGGTTGAACTACCTGAGTCTTGTGATACGGTTGAATCAATTCGCGCTTCTCCAGAGTTTGGACTTCGCCCTCTTAGTGAGTCTGATTTGCAGGGTATCCTGAACTCAATCACTGGGGATGCAGGACCAAAGCTTAGTCTTAATGATATTTTGAAACGAACTCCACACTCTATCGATGACATCTCCGCAGATATACCATCTCCAGTTCTCCGAGGTCCGGTACTGGTGAGACCAGAATTGGGTTCTCTTAGCCCTGAAATTTTGAGAAGGCAGATGTCCTTAGATCGATCAGCTGAGAAGACATTCAGGAAACGCTATCCTGAGCGTGCTGGGATGTATTTCTAGCCAAAAAAGACTTGATTTGAGATTGAGAAGGGAGTCTCAAATACCATCTGGCTTATCAAGCTCTTCAATGATTATTAGTATTTAACACAGAACAGGAACAAGAGATTATGGATTATGACATCATTATCAAAAATGGGAGAGTTATTGATGGTGCAGGTAATCCTTGGATGAAGTCAGATGTTGGAATTTTGGATGGACGGATTTCATCGGTGGGCGAACTAGGAATCTCCCAAGGCGAGCTTGTCATTGATGCCAGTGACTTAATAGTGACTCCAGGTTTCATTGATATTCATACACACTCGGACCTAACACTCCTCATAAATCCTAAAGCAGAGAGCAAGGTGAGACAAGGTGTCACAACAGAGGTTCTGGGTAACTGTGGGACCAGTCCTGCTCCAACGAGTAATTTGACACTTGAGTTATTGAAAAAAACATGGGGGTCTGAGGCTGATGAAGTTGACTGGAGCTGGAAATCGTTTGGTGATTATCTGAAAAAAATCGAACAGCAAGGGACAGCTATCAATGTCGTTGGACTTGTGGGACATGGAACAGTAAGAATTTCTGTGATGGGAGCTGAAAACAGGGCGCCTTCAGACTCTGAGCTAGCTGAAATGAAGAAACTAGTTGCCAAGTCAATGTCTGATGGGGCTTTTGGTATGTCATCTGGTCTTGTCTATCTGCCTGGTTCGTTCGCAACTACAGACGAACTCGTTGAACTCTGCAAGATTGTTGCTAAGTATGAAGGTCTCTATACTTCTCATATTCGTGGCGAACGTGAAACCATTGTGGATGCACTCAAGGAAGCTATAGAAATTGCTGAGAGGTCAGGAGCTCGTTTGCAAGTTTCACACAATTGTCCCAAATATGGCGCCCATGGGAAATTCGAGGAAATGTCAAAGCTCTATGATGATGCAAGAAGGAGAGGTGTGGACCTCACCATCGACAATGATGCACATACTGACCTCAACCCTCGGTTGAGCCAGGTGCTTCCACAATGGGCACAAGCAGGTGGCGACCAGGCTGCAGCGGAAAGACTTAGAGATCCTACTCTGCGAGAGCGCATCAAGCAGGAAACTCTCGATGATACACTTCCTGGACCAGGTTATGTTGGTCTAGTGAAGCATGGAAGATGGGACAGAATCTTTCTCCTTCATGCTGTCGAGAACGAATCCCTGATAGGCAAGAGCTTTGAGGAGATTGCATCGCTTAGAGGTCAAGAACCTATAGATGTCTACCTTGACTTAATTGTTGAGGAGGATGGCAACGCAAGTGCACTCTTCAATTACATAGACGAGGAAGATATCAGGGCATTACTTAGGCATCCGCTAATGATGGTTTGCAGCGATGGGAACGCAGTTGCACCATATGGTGCTCTTGGCAAGATACAGGGTTATTGGCCTTGCTCCTATGGAGAGTATCCCTACATTCTTGAGAGGTATGTTCGGGAGGAGGGCGTATTGACCCTCCAAGAGGCAATTCGTAAGATGACCTCTTTTCCCGCTCAGAAGCTTGGGTTGCGTGACAGAGGACAGATACGTGAAGGAATGTGGGCGGACATTGTGATCTTCGATTTTGACAGGATTAGAGACCGAGCTACATGTCGATTTCCATACACATTTCCTCTATCCAACTACCCACACAAATATCCTGAGGGGATTGAATTTGTCCTAGTAAACGGCCAGATCGTTGTGATAAAGGGAGAACATAAAGGCAAACTTGCTGGTCATGTGCTTCGACACAGCACAAGAAGGTAGAGAACCTCAGAAGCCATATCCAAATCAAGAAGAATTCGTAGATAATATCTTTGAAAAGAAGTGGTGGTCGTATGAACTGCAGCTTTTCTCTTGTTTCCGTATCAAATAGTCTAATACAGATGTCTTATGTGCTTACGCGGTATGCAATATTATAGTAGATAGGAGATAGTCTGATGGATTTTCCCGATGATTTGAGATTTGCAGAGGAATCTTTGAAACAGGCTGAAAAAGAATTCTTGTCTGGAAATGATGGAATAGCTGAAGCTTTGTTAGTAAAATTATCTTCAGGACCCTTTACTTCAGATACTAAAATAGCACAAGAAAAGATACAGAATCTGGATGAGTCCCGTTATGTTAAATGGAGTCGGTGGGTGAAAAAATATGAATTCTCAGCGTCATTCTGGAAGGACGAGGGATATCCAAGTATTGATACCACTACGCATCAAGCTAGCAATCCTGATTGGTATTCAAAAAGAACAGGAACTACAACATTTGTAAAGGATTTAATGATTCATCGAAAAATATTAGCACCTACTGTTAATGGCGAGCTAAAATCGCCTCCCACTCCGCTAGGCAAACCATCAAACAGATGGCTACTTGATTTTGTTGCTCTTTCCAGTCTGCGTCTTTCTTTGAAAAACCATTGGGAGAAATTGGTACGAGATATAGTGATGAAACGACCCCAGACCAGTCTAGTACTTGTGGCTAAAAGACTAGGTCTGGAAATTCCAGAGGTTCTTGACATCGCCCGTAAAATCAGGAATTTAGATGATCGGGTGATTGAATATGATGTAAGTGACTCGAGTAAGAATTTGACATATATATGTAGAAAACCAGATTCCAGTTTGAATCCTTTAGTAGATATAACCCTATAAACATAACCCAACTTAGAACGAAGAATGGTGGGCCGGGCGTGATTTGAACACGCGACCACCGCACGTTTGAACGCGCTTGCAAATCAAGCGTATGTGTCAATGCGGTATCTAAGCCATTTCGCAAACGAATTTGCGATACTATAGCTGTTTCGCAAACGAATTTGCAAATCCATAGCCGGGCTAGACCACCGGCCCAGTGAGGTCTCTCTCCCTTGTTGACGATTAAAAACATTGCGACGCAGACTTGCTTATCTTCCAGTACTCCCGAAACCGCCTTCTCCCCTTTCAGTATCAGACAGTTCATCAACCTCTATGAACTCCACTTCGGGCACAGGACGAATCGCCAACTGACTAATGCGCATCCCCTTTGTGATCTTGAAGGACTCCTCATTATGGTTTATCATGATGGTCTTAACCTCACCACGATATCCATTATCAATGGTCCCTGGCGTATTGAGGACTGTTATGCCCTCTTTTAGAGCAAGTCCGCTCCTAGGTCGTACCTGTCCCTCATATCCCATAGGTATCTCTACTGCAATTCCTGTGGGTACTGCAAAACGCTCTCCTGGTCTGAGTTCATAATCTATCGTGGAAAAGAGGTCAAATGCAACATCTCCTCTCTTTGCTGCTTTCGGTATCTTTGCATCAGGAGAGAGTCGTTTGACTCGTACAGTCACAGTCACCGATCACGCCTCTAATTCCAACACACTCCTCTGTCAGATATAGGTGTAGGTGATAATACAGCCTAATTGGTAACATTTATATACAAATAATGTATAGTACTATATATCGCACAGTACATTGTTACACACAATGTCTGTAAGAACAATGATAAAAAAGAGGTAAACTAAGTGTCAATGTCAAAAAAGACACAGGAAGAATTGGACCGATGGTCCAAGGAAGTAAAGCGAGGCGCTGTCACGCTGGCCATCCTTGCTCTTCTTAGCAAGAGGAGGGCGTACGGATATGAAGCTGTCAAGCTGCTCGACGAGAAGATGTCTTTCTTGGCTCTTGAGCAAGGCACAGTCTATCCTTTGCTAAGAAGACTGGAGAAACGTGAGCTCCTAAAGTCTGAGTGGGACTATGAAGATCCTACCAAACCCAAGAAGTACTATGAAGTATCTGAAGAGGGTCTGAAGGCACTAGGAGCAATGACGCAGACCTGGTCTATTCTCTCACGTGAAATGAGGGATGTCGTAATGGAGGTTGAATAATAATGAGTAGTAATGATCCATTGGAACTTATTGATCAATACCTTGACCGTGTTAGGTTGTATCTTCCTCTTGACAGTGAGGATGCAATCGTCGAACTTCAGACTCACTTGATTGAGGAGGCTGAGCGAATCGGCGGAGGCATAATGACTGCTGGCTCTGCCATGATGGCCATTGAGAGAATGGGTGATCCAAAGAGTGTCGCACATGAGTATGCTGGTTCTGGGAAGAAAGTTGGACCTGTACCAGCTGAATATGTGAACCCATTAAGTCGAATGCTTATAGTACTAGCTGGAGTTGCACTAGCTCTCATCGTTGGTTTTACAATGATTGGGGCTTCTTTAACTGAGTTGTTTGGAGCAGAAATCCAGAACTGGCCTTTCAGCATTCCAGTCATGCTGATCATCAATGTGACTATCCTTCTGATAATAATTGGTGGAATATCTCTGCTTGATCGAAGCAAGCCACTGACCGAGAAGACAACACTTGAAACCATATTTGGAATTGGTGTTGGAGGATTCAAGCCCAAGACGAAATGGGGGGCTGCTGGCGATTTCATCATGGGTCTGATTTGGGGCGTCATTCTGATGTTACCAGTTGTTACAGTACTCTACACTGCAGCATTCCAAGCTGTCTACCTTTACGTAGTAGTGTTTCTATTACTTGGTGCTGTCAGAGGTGCCCTCTTCTATATTTGGGGTGAGAACAATCTTAATCTGGCATTTGAGGCCATCCTCAGCGTGGTCTGGATTGGTCTGGCAGTAGTACTAGTCAACGTGGGTTGGCCAATTCAATATGTCTACGTCAATGAGGGTGGTTCTTGGAGTCTATTCAATCTTGTTGAATTCTTCCAGACCAACAATATACCGTTCATTCCCTTTGACTGGATATGGGCTTTCATCATGTTCATAACAGTTGCAATATCTGTCTGGAGAATCATTGTTTCCAGCATGAAGATCACCATGCATCTTCGCGCTGGAAGAGGCATCTGGTGGCAAGGCAATTGGGGCGAGAAACGTCGCTTGAGGAAGCCTTTCTGGAAGAGAGTCTTGGGAGACCAGGATGCAGTCCAGAGTGGTACAACATATCACGATGGTTACATAGAACCTGAAGAGTCGCAATAGATAATCAATCCATGGGGGTGCAATTCCCCCGCTTTTTTCTTTAGAATCAGTCAACTTACTCCTCTTTTTGCTTCAACACACTCACGCCATAGAGAATGCAAAAGACAATGAAGAGTGTCCCAAGAAAAGCATAGTACCATGGGAAGACGATGAACATAGCGATTACAAGTAACGCAAGAATGAATATAGCTAGTAGAACCATTACTAGGTCACTTTCTTCAATCCCTAGTGGAAGTATTCCCCATTCTACACTCATATTCAAACTCCTAGTTTTTGGACCCATCACAGTTTGATAAGAATAAACTGGTGATGGTATTCAATTATGCTGTTTAGCAAGAAACCTACTTGAAGCAGTAATAATGGTGGGATGTGGTGGGTTTGAACCACCGATCTTCGCCATATAAGAGCAATGTCATTCACCAAGCTAGACCAACATCCCATTGGTAGGCCAGGAAGGACTGGAACCTTCGATCTTCGCCATATCAGAGAGATGTCATTCGCTAGACCACTGGCCTTTCACTTAGTCAAAACAAGAAACCTGAATCGGAGTCATAACAATACTATGCATTTTATATGATTTCAATTGATGTCATCTAAATCATCAAACCAAATCTTGTGATTTAATATAAATCAGTGGTCAACCAGAGCTAGCCCAAATGGTCGCATAACAAATTTATTAACTATTGTTAATGGATTCTATGTGACTAGCTATGATAATCTCACCCACTATCATTTCACTTAGAGAAGGTATAGAAGCCGCCCTCATAATAGCAATAATGTTATCCTATCTTAGGAAGACCTACCAAACGGATCTACGAAGATACGTGGTAAGAGGCACGATTTTTGCAATATTTACCAGTCTAGGTGCGGCTATTGTTGTTGGAGTACTCTGGGGGATATTCGAAGGACCACTTCTGAATGTCTTCGAAGGTTCTGTTGTCCTCATTGCAGCAATCCTTCTCACTACAATGATTGTGTGGATGTGGAATGCTGGTGCCAAGATTACTCAAGAAATTGAGGAATCCATGGAAAGGTCTGTCACTCAACAGAGTGGAATAGGTCTTGCACTTCTGAGTTTCTCACTTGTTTTGAGAGAAGGGGTAGAGCTCTCTCTCTTCAGTATGGCACTTGTAATTCAAGAAGGAATTCAAAGTTACATTGGAATTGTTCTTGGTCTATCACTTGCTGTGATATTGGGTATAGGTTTCTACATGGGCTCTCTCAGAATCAGTTTGAAGGTGCTCTTCAAATGGACTTCCATATTTCTTATCCTGTTTGCTGCTGGGATGATTGCATATGGTATTCACGAGCTACAGGAGGCTGGTTTGCTCCTGATTGGGCCGCTTGAGATCTGGAATATCAATCCACCACTCTTGCCTGGTGGTGAATATCCATTATTACATGAGAACGGTCTAATCGGTGGAATGGCAAAGGCATTGTTTGGATACAATGGTAATCCATCCGCACTAGAAGTAGTTGGATATGTCGCCTACTTGGGTATAGCTATTACATACTTGTTGTTGAAACAGAAGGGACTGAGTTCAAAATTAGCTGGGGCCAAGAAACAAGCCATGCCTATTGCTATGCATGAGCAGTAGTCATGTATAATCTTTCATCAATCCCCACTCTTCCACCTTGCTTTCTTCCGGTTTTCGAGCAATGAAATAAACCTTAATTCTCGCTTGATCCAACTTGGACTTTTTTTCGAATAATTTTCGATCACCAAAACGAAATGTTTCCAAAACAAGACCAAGCTCTCTTCGAAAGACAGACTCCCTGAAACTAGAGGAACCAAGACCTCGACCAACCTCACAATAGACATGTAGTGTTGGTCCTTCTGTGTCATTTTTCCACTCTGCTAAGACTTCATCTCGCATTAATCGAGTGTACCACCCGCGTATCTGTTTCCTATCATAATCTGGTCCAATTGTCAAGAAAAGATCTCCAGTCCGATCAGAATGAGTTAGTGTATAGGTGCGTGGATGAATTGGTACCTCCTCGGTCGTAGGAGGATTAAACCGTACATGGAGTTTCTTTGGATTCAATCGTCGCATCAATCAATCAGTTTAAACTGGTCAATACCAGATAATTAGTCTTGATGTTGAACTAAAATCTCAAATGAGAAAAAATTGTTGAAATGGTGCCGCGGCGCGGATTTTTCGGCCACAAACTCGTAGTGAGTCTATGTGAACCGCGGACAACACGGTCTTCAGCCGTGCGATCTCCCTGGCTGATCTACCGCGGCAGTGCCATTAATCAGTTCTCCACTGGTTATGTGATATAAAGATAACGCCATGGTTAGATTACGCTAGTTTTTCAACTGCCAACTTCACTTCATCAAATGGCGGTAGCGTGCCAGGATTATCACTCACCCAAGTGTACACAACTGTCTTGTCTACATCAATAACAAAGACAGCTCTCTTTGCAACTTCACTCATACCTGCAAGATTGTCAAGAACAACATCATAGTCCCTAATTACGGTTTTATCCCAGTCAGAGAGAAGTGGAAATTGAATATCGTTTGCTTCCTTGAACGCCTTATGACTGAAGATTCCGTCCACAGAGATACCCAGAACATTGGCTCCCATGTCATTGTAGTCAGCTAGCACATCTCTAAACCTACAAAGTTCCTCTTGACATACTGACGAGAAATCTGCAGGATAGAACACAAGCACTACTGGTCCTTTCAGGAGCTCTTCATTCAAAGTGACAGTCTTTCCTGGAGCTTCCAAGAGCGCAAACTCTGGAGCTTCACTTCCTACTTCCAATCCTGACAAGAATTGCACCCTAAGTAGTACGCGCTTTGCATGACTATTAAGATTTGAGATGCTACCAAGCTAAATTCACTTGATCTTGTAGTTCATATAGCTTGCAATGAAGGCAGTCGCAATCGCTGCTACGTTAACTCCAAGTATATAGACGAATAATGGGTCAAGAAACGCAACAGTCGCAATCCATGATGGAAGATTACCAGCATCTGCAAAACCGAATGGAATAAAATAGAACAAGAAAAAGACACAGGTCAAGAGACCTACACCAACAAATGCAGGCATGTCTGTTTTAGACCGAGCGAATGCAGAGAGCCTACCAATCCAGTTTGTTTTGCCTCGTTGACGTCTGCGTGTTTTTCTCTTTGCTATGATGTGCGCCCAGCGATACATGGCTTCAGCCATGAGCATATATGAACCACCAAGAACCACCATGACGCCGATGGAAACCAAAATCTGAAGCTCCGCACTTAGAACATTCACGTAAACCTGTGCATGCCAAATGATTGGTATCTGAACAAAACCCGCAATTCCTAGAAACATCAAGATTAGTCCGGGTTTGCTACCGCGTCTCCACCATACTGCAAGGCTCATCATTTTCACCCAGCTTGTGACTGTCCGCTCAGATTTGAGTCTGTACTTTAAGGTTTTGGATTAAATAGCTACGACTTCTGTGATTCAACTTTGAACCACTCGCCATGGTCTTCACACTGGTGTAGATCAAATCCCACTTCTGAAACAATCTCCAAAATTCTTGGAAGAGTCTGGTTCTGTCCTCCTCTCAGACCATACCCAGTCTTGGATAGTGTTCCATCAGGGAAAGTAAAAGTAACCCAGAAAATTAGACTATCCCCAATTTCTGGAATGCGACTAGCCAGTATTGATAGTTTACCATTCCTCTTGAGAACCCGATATGCCTCTTCAAGGACTGTACGTTTTGTGTTCCAGTCACTCATAAAACCCAGTGAGAACCATAAGGTCACAGTATCGAAAACTGAGTCCTTGAAACAAAGATGTCCACCATCTGCGACGAACCAATTTGATGAATTACCGTGAATCTGAGCCTCTTTAATCTCACTCATTCTGATATCTAGAGCACAGACCCTCTCTCCCTCAATCCTAGACACAAGACCCTCTCCGCCACCCCCAATGTCTAAAATTAGACCTTCAGTGGTCACCCTTTCAAGTTTGATTTTTTGAGGAGGAGTCTCGATATGAGTTTGAGATTCCGACATGGTTTATTCCCCATCGACATCCTCTATAAAATCAGCCAAATCCTCGAGAATCTGATCAAAATTAGGTATATGCTCAAGTGCGTGTTGATGGGCTTCTTCGGCATCTCTGCTTCGTCCCTCCTCCTCATAAAAATTGATCAAATTCAACCATCCAACAAAGTGCTCTGGTCTAATCTCTATAGCCCTCTTCAATGCCTGTTCGGCTTCGTCAGTCCTTCCAAGATTAGAAAGGATGACACCTAGATTACACCATGTATCAGAGTCCTCTGGATTTATCTCAGATGCCCTCCTGAATGCAACCTCTGCCTCCTCAAGTCGATCCGTGGCATTATAGACACACCCAAGATTATACCACACATCTGACTCATCATTGTTATGCTCTAATGCTCCCTTGAGTGCCTGCTCCGCATCATCAAAGCGATTCTGGACAAATAATACAGCCCCCAAATCTCGCCATGCATCCACAAAAACGGGATTCAGGTCCAAAGCTGTTTGGAATGCAACCTCAGCCGCTTTCAAGTCCCCCTCATCATAATGAATTCCTCCAAGTTCATACCAGCTCTCTGGGTCTTTTGTATCCCTTTTCCTCTCTTGAAGTTCTTTACCTAGGGTTTCTCGGATTGAATCATTCATGTCTATTTCTCGCGTTGTGTCATCTAATATATCCTTGATTGTGTATCCCTCTTATCAAAAGTCTGAAAAAATGACCGAAAATAAGGAATATTACGTCGTTTCACAGACATGCATAATGAGTAAAGGGCTTGAAAACAATGGATCTCACAGATGTCACAAACATGATAATCGAGCTTGATATCGATAACGTAGCTAGTGCTGTTCAAGAGCAGATTGATGCTGGCGCGAAACCACAGGATCTCCTGAAGGCACTCACAATAGGAATGGAAGAGGTGGGAAGAAGATACGAGAACGATGAGTACTTCCTTGCCGAGCTCGTTCTAGCTGGAGATACGATGAAAACAGCCTTTGAGATTCTCAAGCCACACTTAAAGTCTGATGCTGCTATTGATAAGTCGCCTATTGTTGCTGCTACTGTGAAAGGCGACAACCATGACATTGGTAAGAATATCCTAATCTCCATGCTTGTTTCTGCAGGTTTAGAAGTGGTTGACCTGGGCACGGATTGTCCCCCTGAGAAAATCGTTGAGGCTGTGAGGGAAACTAATGCGAAAGTTGTTGCACTCAGTGCTTTACTTACAATGACCATGAGAGAGATAGCTACAGTTGAAAAAGCACTCCGAGAAGCTGGTCTTCGGGATAGTGTGAAGATAATTGTGGGGGGTGCTCCACTCTCTATGGAACTTGCTAAGGAATTAGGGGCGGATGATTATAGCCCAGATGCAATTGACGGAGTGAAACGGATTAAGGTTCTATTAGAGAAATAACATCTCCACAGTACCTGGATCATCTTCAGTCTTACCTGCAAAACACACTTTGGCACATATGCACAATGCCTAAGACCACAAGTTGCTTTGGAATTACCACTGTGTGTCACATTATCGCTATCAGGGTGTGAGTACTTTTGGAAGAAGATGAGCCTGATCTCGAAACAGCGTTCAAGGTAGTAGCAATAATGCAGACGATAGCAGAAGACCTTGACGAGTCTGGAAAGAGAGCATGGCGTAAGATGCTCGGTATATCAACAAACAAATCTCCAGATGCTCACATCAAGAAAAAACAAAATCAATTCAAATCTGTTAAGAAATCAAGAAACACAAAAGGATCTTGATTGAAGTCAATCTCCAAAAGATAATCGAGGACTATATGAATATGACTCAAGTAGGTGTCCCATTACCACTAGATAACAGCACATCGATTATTGACATAGGGTTCTTTGATGCTGCCGGTATCTTGTCAATCTATGTCATTAAAGGAGAACGTACATGCATTATTGACTCAGGAACTGATTCAGAGTTTCAGATGTTGTTTAATGGGCTGAAAGAAGCAGATGCATATCCTCCTGACATTGTTGCTCTTACTCACTCTCACTATGACCATAGTCAAGGGGTACCAAAGCTAAGAGAACTGGCTGGAAAAGAGGGGCAGGAGATTGAAGTAGTAGCATCTCAAGTTGCAATCTCGTTGTTGGCAGATCAGTCCTATAACAGTGTGTTCAATGAAGAAGGGAAATTTGTAGACATTACTGATGTAACACCTCTCAAAGAGGGCGATATAATTGATCTCGGTGGAGAAACACTCAAGGTATTTGCTACACCTGGACATTCCCAAGATCAAATCTCATTTCTACACCAAGAGACTGGAAGGTTGTATGTTGGCGACTCATTAGGCATCTATTTGGGAGAAAACAGCTATGTCCCACCTTTCATGCCTCCAAGCTGGAACTTTGAGGCTTTTCAATCAACAATAAGTAAGTTGAAACAGATTGAATTCAAACAGATTTGTTTCGCCCACTTTGGATGCCTACCAGAGGAGAAATCTAAAGAGTTTCTCGATTTTGTGTTAGAACAGACCAAACTTTGGTGGAGTATTTTTGAGAAAGCAGATAATTCAGGAAGAGCCACTGACTATGACCACCTCACCGAGAGAATCTTGGATGAATCAGGACTCACACTACCACATATTGAACTCTTGAGCGCGAAACTCAGGATTGGATTGAAGATTTTGAATGGTGTTAAAAAGATTAGAAGGAAACCGCCCCTTCTTGCTGCCCAAGTACTGATGCGCAACTATGTGATCCCTTGGTTGTCTAGGGGATACAAAATCTATAAGGAACACAAAATGTGAAAAGTATCTGTGAATGAAGTGAGATTTCATCTTTTTTGAACGATTTGTTTAAATCATCTCACGCTGTTGTGGACACGTAATCAAATGGTAGGAAGTGAGAAAATCAATAGTTCATTGACATTAAGGAGAGAAGTGTTGGTTTTAGTTATCTCTGCTATTGTGATTTCTAGTGTAATCATTGTTGACATTAGTCTTGCAGGACACGAATACAAGGTTTCTGAACCAACATTCACTCACAGATTTCCTGAAACAATCTATTTCTACAATATCAGCGAGGGAGTGAACTTCAATGAATTCAGTTTCATAGTTGAACTCCCAGTAAATCACTCCGGTCATCATCACCTCATACCAAGGGAGATCTCTCTTCTCTTTTGGTTCAGAGATAATGACTCTGGTGTGGATCTATCAACCTTCATTTATGCAATACAGGATGGTCCTCGAAACAGCACTTTCAGTTTCTATCTTCATGATTTTGACATGGTGAACAAGTATGAAAATGGCTGGTGGTCTCCAACCCTGCTCACTTTCATTCTCAATGAAAACCCTGATGTGGATTCCGTTAGTTTTGGACTCTATCTAGAGTTACTTCTAGCGAACATCAATGGGGATGACTTTGATGGTCATGAACTGAATGCTCAGCTTGAGATGAACGTGACATACTCCCGCTGGTGGTTTGGACTACCAGTTAATCGAGTCCATCAGACAATCAGCTTCGTCTTCAATCTTCCAGACGATGGAGTAGCAGACGTCCAATCCTTGGAATACTGATCACCCTAGAATAGTAATTGTATGCAGATTATTGGTGAATGAATTAAGAGTTGAATGATCTGCGAACGAAGGCAGAGAAGTACAGATAATGCGTTAAATAAACGATTTATATATTGGACATCCTATATATTAATATCCGATGCCCAGATGATTCGCATGATCTCACATAGAATCTCACTTCAAGGCTACAGAGGTCATGAACTATGAAAGAAGAAATCAAAGGAAATATTCTCAACCCATTGCCAATAGCGCTAGTAGGGGCTTTAGTAAAAGGGAAACCCAACTACCTTGTGATTGGTTACATTTCCCCATTCAATTTTGGGAAACATGTTTTCTTTAGTCTGTATAAAAAACGCTACACACGAGTTGGTATCCTAGAAAACATGACATTCAGTGTAAACATCCCCTCTATAACAATACTTGAAGAAACACAACTATGCGGAAGTAAATCTGGTCGTGATTATGACAAGTCTTCCCTCTTTGATTCATTCTATGGAGAACTGAAAACAGCTCCAATGATTAGAGAATGTCCCTTAAACATGGAATGCGAGGTCGACCAAATAATCGACTATGACCTTAACGAGGGAATCATTGGAAAGGTCGTCAAATCATATGCGGATTCCAACACCCTGATTGATGGCAAATTGGATATCAGAACAGTACATCCAATATTATGGTCTACTTGCGGTGACTTCAACTACTACCATATTGGAGCTCGAATAGAAACTTGACATTGTGGAATTGAAACTATAATGAACCAGATGAAACTCGAACTAATGAACAATTGTTTAGTCATTCAAGACCAGCTTCTGTCAATACCATTACTTTGATGTTAGGATTGAAAGGCAATCTCTCTATGTAGGACGTGGGTTGCAGGAATGTCTGATACTCTTCAAAAGCTTGACCAGATTGAGAAGATTGTTTCACAGGACCCTAAAAAGACGCCTCCTGAAGTTCGAAAACAATTCTGGAGGATTGTACGAGAGATTAAACGCAGTCCTAATCCAGATATCACTGAAGTTGCACAAGCTGCTCGAATTAGAAATGTCCTGTTCAAGGAAAAAAGAGGACGTACCTATTCCCTTTGGCCATGCATTGTTCTGCTGACTCTGATTGGCGCACTTGGCCCAACTCTTTGGTATCTCAGACTTCTCGAGGTTTCTCTAGACTGGAATGCTTTTCTTGTTTGGACAACATCGGATTGGTGGATCTTCTTAAGACGTCTGGGAAGTTTACTTGCAGCCACTTTCTTCTTCTATCCATTGGGCAGATTGATAGCTGGAAAATGGGCTGGGATTCGGATCGACGGAATGAGTCGTGGAATGTATAATGAGCCTACATTGAAGATTGACTACGAAACATTTCTACTAACACCACCACCGAAAAGGAAGTGGTTCTTCTTCTTTGCAGGAATTTGGACAGTCATTACCTCATTTGGAATTGGTTTTGTTGGTTTCATTCTCGTTGGTGATCTATGTGGCATCATCACTGCTATTTTTCTGGGTATTAGTGAAGGGGCTGCAATCTGGAGTGGAACTACGAAGAACATCGGCGGAGAGATGGCTCACTACAATCGTGAGAGGAAGATCGAGAGAAGTTGGAAACGACAAATAGGAGCATGAATTTGGACCATTATGTTTCGAACTCTCGATTCACAATTTGGTTGTTTTGAGAGTAAGCTAATCAAGTGATATGATTGTCCAATCCAATAAGAATTCAGATGTTTCCCTAGGTTCCGGTAGTTAAGCTCTACATGAATATTCTCTCTCCAGGAACTTTCGGGAACAATGTGATCTCCTTGATGTGTGACCGTTTCGTCAGGAAACGAACAAGTCTTTCAACACCAAGACCTCCGCCAGCGCTAGGACCTATCATATCTGCCTTTGCCAGCTCGAGATATGGAGTAAATTCCTCAAATCTATGGTTTCTCTCCTTGAGTTTTCTAACGATTATTTCATACTTGTAATCTCGT
The DNA here is from genome assembly GCA_001563335.1 of Candidatus Thorarchaeota archaeon SMTZ1-45. Lineage (GTDB taxonomy): Archaea > Asgardarchaeota > Thorarchaeia > Thorarchaeales > Thorarchaeaceae > SMTZ1-45. Next base: position 17,756 of record LRSL01000020.1, read on the forward strand.
TCTCCTCCAGAAAGGGCCTCACCATATCCTTCAGGATAGTACAGGTCATAATTATGGTAGTGCCCTCTTCTGACTTCATCCTCTTTATCATAGAACTCTCTCTCAAAATCAGTAATCCAGAATAAATCGTCCTCACGTTGTGAGATACGACTACCAAACTCTTCACCAAACTCACGTCTTAGGTCCCAGCTTGAATGGACACGGAAGGGCTTTCTTGGAATCTTGATATGAGCCCTTAACTCTTTCAACTCCTTCTCGCACCTGTCCTGAACCTTAGCGAATATGTAGATGACCAAGTCTTCCATGAATGACATGAACTCATGGGCTGATGTATCTTTCAACTCAATATCAAGTTGCGAGAACTCTAGCAGGTGATTATCACTCTGCACATCTTTCTCCAACCGAACATTCGGCGAAACAATGTAGATTCCTTTGACACCCAAGGTGGAGATTGCTACTTGCTTATGCAGAGCCATACTTTTGGTAAGCTGGAGCTTCTGATTGAGATATGTAATGGTCGCCTTGTATACTGGATGACATAGTGGATCTGTGACAGGTGAAACAATCACAGGCATCATCTGAAGGAGCCCCTCTTGATAGAGGAACTCATGAATCGCAAGCAAAGCCTCGGACTGTATTTTAAGTATCTCTACGATTTTTCCTTTCTCCTGTAGATATGACTCATTTGATTTCAAGACTGATGAGTAAGTCATGTCGATAACATCCCTAGATAATATAACTCAAAATAGTAAATCAAGAAATAGTCTTGCAACAAAAATTGGAAATAATAGCAAGAATAACAACTGAAATAAACTTTTACGGAATATTTTTCCATTATGAATGAATTAGATGATAAAGATAACAGAATCCTACTCTTACTCAAAGAGAACTCTCGCATGACTACCAAAGAGATGTCCAAAGAACTCGAAATACCACAGACAACAATCCACAATAGAATAAAGAATCTGGCTCAGAGAGGGATTATCAAGCGATTCACAATAGATATAGACGGAAAGAAAATCGGGAAAGGACTGGTTGCCTACATTTTATGCACAGTTTCATATCGTTCTGCAAGAGGAGAGAAGATCAATCAACTTGAGGTCGCCCAAGTAATAAAAGAACTACAGGATGTAGAAGAAGTGTTCATTGTGACAGGTGACAATGATATGATTGTAAAAGTCGCAGTGAAAGATGTTGACGCACTGAACGACTTTGTGATTTTTACATTGAGAAACATTGAAGGTGTAGAAAGAACTGTCACTAGTGTAGTCCTCTCAGAGATATAACTGCAAAGTCCGAAATAACTGCAAATTCTCTTCAGTCAGGATTGGTCTACAATAAAGTGTGTGACTCTTCTCAGAGTTAAAAAGTCTGCCAACTATTTGTGAAGTTCAAAATCCAAGAGAACAAAGTTGGTGAGCTAGCGTGTTTTGAACATGCGATCTCTTTAATTATTGCACTATGACTCAAACAGTCTGTTAACGAGCTTACATCCATCATGGGTGGGAGGCTTGTAGAAACACATCTTCTCTGGGTCCTCCTTAGAATACCTTACACACCCCCAGCACTGACTAAACAATCGAACACCCTTCTTCTCCCTATGAGCCTTACACAACTCAAATGCTTTCTCCAAAGGAATAGAAAGTTCAGAGGTCATAATCTAGCTTCTCTTCTTTCTGGGAATTAAACATTTTTGCTTTTTTTAAAGGGGAAATCAATAGAGATGGTTGGCCATATGAGATTCAGTTTATGTGCTCTCTTTGCTTCATTGGAGTCTAAATTTCAATAATCATACTGGTTAGAACATCTAGTTCACTAGAGCAAACCATTGTCTACGCTGACTCTCAATGTCACTTCTCCTCAAACTGAACACATCTAACTTTTCCTTTCAATCCCGCCGCAAGACAATGGTTGCAAGAAATACACCGAGCAGGTTCCTGGTTGCCAATTTTCGCTTCTTCAGTCCAACGAGATAGAAGTGCCGGCTCACTAATCAAGGGACGACTAAGCTGAACCACATCGAAAGCAGCCTGGGAATTTCCATCTCCAGTTAGAAGCCTAACAACAGTTTCCGGAGACCGGATTCCACCCACCAGTCCAACTAAGACCTCACTGCCACGTACGATCGACTGGATAACCGTTGCATCATCAAAGAAATATGCCTCCCCTTCATCTTTCGGATTTCGACTTGGGTTTGGTCCACTAATTATAATGCAATATGCTCCCGCCTCAGCGAGTTTCTTTGCCAGCTCGCCCACTTCCTTGGAACTTACGGTATCCGAGCTTGAGTTCACCTTCACCTGAATGGGAATATCAACCGCACGCCTCACAGCTATTACAGCATCCACCATCGCTTTGCAACGTCCTTCAATTGTTAATCCGGTGAATGGGTCATCCACTGGTCGTTTATTGAACGATGGGTCAAAGAATTGCCAAAGCCCATAGTTGTGAGCTCCATGTAGTTCAATCAGATCGAATCCTGCTTCAACTGCACGTTTGGCTGCATTGGCATATGCTTGAGTGACTCTTTCTATATGCTCCACTGTCATAGCTTTTACTCGAACAACATCCCCCTTAGGTTGAGGGGCATCCATCTCACTAGGTCCAAATACTGCATCGATGCCTGTCACTCTTGGAAGGCTCCTGCTCCCGCAATGAACTAATTGAGCTGCTGCAAGACCTCCTGAAGCATGAATCGCCGCAACAAGGCGTTTCAGACCTTCAACATCGCTTGGTCTTGAATTGGAAATCATGCGCTTGACTGCCTGTCCCTCATGCATTACATATTGAAAACCAGTTACCACGACACCTGCTTTGATTTTACCATACGTTTCGATGACAGTATCTCCGCATATCCCATTCTCTTCCGCTTGACTCATCCAAGTAGCGGCTCGCATAATTCGGTTGGGAACCACCATGCCATTTGGCAATTCGAGTTTCTTGAGTACAACACGTTCCCAGGTTTCTTGCTTTACCATCGAATCAACTCACATTTTCTTCTCTCTCTCGTACTCGAAAGGCAGAACTCTCCACTTTCTTTCACTCAAGCATGAAGGAGCATCTGACAAAGTGATATACACCCATTATATAGGCTTGGTGTGATGCCAAAAGAAGGAGTGGTGGACCAAGTGAGATTTGAACTCGCTACCTCCTATTCGCAGATTGTACGAATCACAACCATGTTTCTGAAACACTAGCAGTAAGAGTTTAGTGTGTTAACGATGCAGAGTAACAGCTGATCTCCCAGTCATCCATTTGTTATGTCGCGTAATTTGCTGCACATTTTTCCTATCTATTGGTGCAGGTATTTTATCTTCTCTAGATTGCTTTCTAGGAATTTTAATTTCTTGTGAGTAGTCTTGAACGATTACCCTATGTTGCGATTGGTTACACTCTTTTTTCCTAGCTATCATCATTATCACAAACTGATAATAAATTATCATAAAATAATATAAAGTTATCTGAAATTGAAAAGATATACTCATGAAATGATGATAATTGATTGATGTTTTGGTCTGCAGCATTTTGAAATAACAGAACACCCGCATACTTGCAGGAATCACTAAAAACAATCTTGGAGTTTCTTCACTAATTCAGGGTGATTTAAAATAATCCCCAAAAAGGCGATATAATCGAGAGTCTTAATCATATTTCCCCATTCACCTGAGAGGATTTCATCCAATTTTCCTTTGTCGTCCGCCTCTGCAAGTTTCGTAATCTCATCGCTCATTGCTATACTAATCTCATTTGTAACTTCACGTAGACATGACTCGGTTTCTTTTGACCCACCATGTAAAATCATTAATCCTCCCAAAACTCGATTGATTAAATCTATGCCTTCTTTAGACATTTCTGGAGGGAGGCCATAATGGAAGAGTTTTGCTGTTCGCGAGAAGAGTGTTTCAGATGCAGTCTTTCCAAACTCAACTCGCTTTCCTCCAGGTGTCACAAGACCCTCCTTTTCTAGAGCTTTGAGATATCTGTAAATTGTGTTATAAGACTTAGACCCAACAATTTCGTGGTCAGCAGCTCTTAACTTGTATGCGTATTCAATCTCTCGGATGGTCATAGGACGTTTTCGTAGAATCTCAATTATGATGTAGTAATTCGGATCTTCAAGCAGTCTTATTGCTTGAGGTGAATCTATTATTTTCACCAATGTGGGTGTAAAATGTAGTACATCCTGCGTTTTGCCAACTTCAGGTGTCTTTCCATTCGTCATCTCTCATGTCACTTATTAATTGCTACCAGCTTGTGGTATAACATTTTCGTTTCAAGGCAATGAATTCTCATATTTTGGGAAAAATGAGTCCATGGAATCAGCCTGAACTACAATCACCTGGATAGCGCAGAAGAAATGACGGACAATGCACTTGCATTTCAATGTTTATCTGGCGTTGACACAAATAATTATGAATCAACCAATCACCAGAATCGTTCAATAGAGGTCTGTGGAGGATTGGAACAGTGAGTAAAGCAGCATCAGAACGAAGCTTGGTCTTCTTTATTATAGCTGCAATCATGATTATACTGGTCTTAGTCCTACCATTCGCATATCGAATAGACATTGGTCCTGGGCCTGACTCAATTAGAGCTATGACTTGGGACTACATCGAGTCAACCTGGTATTCAGGATTCAGATTTTGGAATCCTCTAGATACGCTTCCATACACTATTCTAAGGCTCGTATTTGCTGTATATTTGGCTAGATTCTGTTTAGGAAGTACCACTGCAAAGACAACAGTCCTCATAGGAATTCTTGCTGAGCTACAACCAATTATTGTTTCAGCTCCACTCGTTTACTTCATTGACTGGTCCGGGGATCCATTAGTCCCTCTATACATACCAGTACCGATCATGTTACTATTAGGTATAATTCTTGTTCTCATCCTCAAAGGCAGGTATGCTAAAGACTAAGGTTAGCTGGTGAGGCATAGATGACGGAACAGGCGAGATACGAACTCGTGACGATTTCTGTCTAAGGAGCCTAAGAAACGCTTTAGCGGATGATTATTAACCAACACCTAACACTGGAATTTAGATTGGCTAGGGATAAGGGGTTGTCATGAAAAGAAGTGAACTGCTTGCAATTACATCTGTTGTAGTCACGCTTTTGTTGGTTTCTCTATTGTATCTTGCATCACAAGGATTCTGGAATGGGGCAACTGATTCTTCACCTGATATAATCATATATAATGGTGAAATCGTGACTATGGAGCAATCCCCCGCCCAAGTCGAGGCTGTAGCCATCCAAGGTGAGTATATTGTTGCTGAAGGCGATGAGAATGATATCCTCGCGATGGCAGGACCAAACACCCAATTCATCGATCTTGAAGGAAGGACACTCCTACCGGGTTTCAATGACGCTCATTCTCATCATATAGGTGACCGGAGTTATGTGAACCAATCAACAGCAGAAGAAGTGATTGAATCAGTACTTAGCTGTGGATGGACTAGCATTTCTGAACTCTTTGTGAATCAAGAACGACTGGATGGACTCATATCTTTGGATCAACAGGACAACCTTCACGTTCGTGTCAATGCCTATCTTCCACTAAGCTGGCAATTTGATAGGTTCGGCAATTGGTATCAAGCTTATCAACCCGGACAAGAATATAGTTCAAAGCTGAGGATAGGAGGAGTGAAGATCTTCATGGACGGTTGGATCACCAATTGGGACCACTATTTCGACCAGACTGAATTGGCTGGACTCGTCAAGGAAGCTCATGATGCTGGGTTCCAGATTGCTATACATAGTGTTACGGACACTGCTACAGATGTTGTCCTGAACTCGCTCGAATCGGCCCTAGATGGGCAATCGAATGATGCGTATAGACACCGTATTGAACATCTTGTCCTACTCAGAAACGAGCAAATGCAGAGAATGAGCGACCTTGGAATTCTCGCTTCTTTCCAACTCACATGGTTCAACTCAGATGATGTAGAATATTACCAATTTCCGATTTATGAGGAGTATTCGGACCTTATAGCAAGATGGCGAGATATTGTAGAAGCGGGAATACCCTCACTCGGAAGTACTGATTTTCCGTGGAATCTGGGAGAGCATAGATCTGCTATGAGAGCGGTTTCTTTAGCAGTCACTAAAATCGGGGACAAAGGGCTCACTCCCCCTGATTGGATGTTGAATCAGTCCCTCAGCGTGGAGCAGGCCCTCCGGCTCATAACAATCGACGCGGCTTACGGCACATTTCAAGAAGACACTAAGGGGAGCATTAAGGTCGGGAAACTTGCAGACCTGGTGATGCTCTCAGACAATCCCCTGACAGTTTCGGAAGACAATTTGGCTGACATAGAGGTGCTTATGACGATGGTTGGAGGCGTTGTGGAATACACTGCTCCTGGACAACAATTTCTATCTGCAAGGTGCGTGGGAGCTGGCAGTCAAACAGAAGAGGGCGCAAACCAACCGATCA
>LRSL01000021.1 GCA_001563335.1 Candidatus Thorarchaeota archaeon SMTZ1-45
GTTTAACGCTTCACTTGACTGACCTTCAAATGGAAGGATTCCCACAACGTAGACGAAGATTCGACGTCCTTCCTCTTCTTGGAATCTCTGTTTAAGCAGCTCAATCAATGCAGGTGTACCTCCGCATCCGGTACCACCACCAAGACTAGTGAAGATACAGAAACCTGAAACTCCTTCGAATCCGAGATTTCCAAGCTGATCAAAGATAATATCCTTGGACTCCATGATCGAATTATACCCGTCCATAAATCGACCACCCACACCAATTTCCGAAGCTCCATAAAGTAGTGTGTTCTCTTTTGGAATTCCGTATTTTTGGCGGACTTTGGTTAGGTCAGCTCTGTCCGTGTTGATCAACAAATAGCCCCTGACTCTGGAGGGTAGTCTCTTGTCTCTGCTGGTTTGTAGATAAGAACCAACAATGTTTGAGCCACATTCACCAATTCCAATGGCGAAGACTTCAGCTGCTTTTGTTGTATCATCAATTTCAACAGGTTTTTTCGGTGGACTGCTTCCAAACATTGGTTTTTTCTCCTATTTCTTTCTTGAGTCGACTAAAGCCTGAGCACTCTCTTTAATTGCCCAGCTTAGGTATGAACTGATATCTTCTCGGCTATAGGTTTCTTTTACCTTCCTAATTGCATCTTCTATGAACTTCTCACGTTCATCTTGCTTTGCTGCAGGACTGAATCCCGTCATGAACATTCTAAGAGACTTATGCCAGTCATCCATTGAAACTGCTTTGTCAAGCCATTGACCTCGCATACCCTCAAGCTCATGGAAGTTCGTTATTGCTTCATCTAAATCAACAGCTTCAGTGAGACTATTTTCAAGTGTCTTCATTTTCTGCATGTTAAACACAATCTTGCTGAAGTCATCAGGATGTTTTGCAATAACCCGTTCGATAGTCGAATAATACTGACTCTTCGTTCTCAAATCCTCTTCATGAGATTCGCCACTCTTGCCAGCTATACTCTTTATCATCTGGAGCATTTCTTCCTGAATATTCGATAGAGTAAGACAGACGTCTAATGCCTCATTTACATGAGGAGATTCCTTTTCTAGTTTCGATGGAACTTTGTCAATGAGAACTTTCAACCGTTCGACAAACTCAGACATTCCCTGTTGTTCGAAGAGTGAAAGTGCTCCTTTAATCTGCACATACGCTTCATCTACGCGGTCTCTAATCTTTTTATGAACATTTGGCGAGGTAGTAAGATTCTGCAGTTGATCAAATGCATCGGCTGCTTCTTCAAGTTCAGATGGAGGATTGTTCTTAAGGTCATTTAGCATCTTCAGTTCTTTGCTAAGTTTCACTCCAATGCTGCTTGCTCTCTCTAAGCTAGTTGAAAGGGAATCAACCTCAGTTCCAAGTTTTTCAATAATCTTGTCTTGGATCTTCTTTTCATAAATCTCAACCATCTTACGCGCAATTGCAGGCAGGCTGAATACAGTATCAGCAGCAACAGCAACATTGTTGAGCTCACTAATTGCTTCTTGTGCCTCAGGAGGTAATTCTACACCTGCACCCATCAGCTTTGCTGCGGCCAACCTAATCTTCACACCTAGTCTATATCTGAGGTTTTCAAGAGCATCTTGCGCTTTGACAAGAATGCCATCTTTGATAGAGCGCATCTCAGATTTGATTTCAGCAAAATCATCCAAGCCTTGTATTCGTGTTGCCCCTTCATCAAGTTCTACGATAATAGGCATGAAGATTTCAGCATATGCTGGCTTCACTGTCTGGAGGTCATGGACAATGGCATCAATTTCCTGCTGGCAAGCCTCGCGAAACGTTGCTACACCACTTTCCACAGCTCCTCGCAGACTCGTGAGTGAACCAAGCAGGTAGACAATTCCACCTTCAAGTTCCTCAACCTTTGGAGCTTTCTTACTCAATTGAGCATGGTCCAGAACTCTATCTGCTGAAGTTGCGAGCTCATTGAATTTTGCTAGATACCCCCGGATGCTTTCTGTAATGTTCTTGCGATACTCGTCATCCATTGTCTTGGCTTGAAGGTAGATCCTGACCATCTCATCAATATCTGCTGTCTTCAGAGCCTTCTTTGAATCTGCAATGAATTGACGGACTGCTACGATATCTTTGACTCCAGCATCCTCTGGTGCTTCAGTAGCCTTCTCAACATCATCGAGTAATTCGAATAGACGTTCTTTAAGTGCAATTTTTACCTGCCCTTCCCATTCTACCATTCGCTGGTAGCTAGAAAGCAGAGGTGCAATGTTATCCCCTTCTATACCTACATTAGGTGGAGTTGGAATCACCTCTGCGGTCGTTGGGATACCCCCCTCCACGATTTTGGTTGTAACTTCATGCTTAATATTTATGATTTTATCACGGAGTGCATTTGCCATCTTCACTTGTGCTGAATGAAGCTGATTCTCAAGAGCTACAAGTGAGGTAAGATTGTCCGCTTTTGAGGCATCTCTTGCAATCAATCTAAGTTCTTTGGAGAATTCCATAGGTAATTCAAGACCCAACTTAGCAGCGGTTTCCACAGAAGCTTGAAGGGACTCGGTTGAACCAACAAGTGAAGAACTGAGTAACTTACTAACCTCGTCTTTTCTTCCATCTAAGAACTCTCTGTCAGTCTTTAGTTTGTCATTAAGGATTATAAGATCACGAAGAGATAGACCTGAAACATCACTATTTGAAACCGTGGTAGCGACCTCACTTTTATCGATGGTGATGTGTCTTTCATAGGTTTCCACGGTCGCTTTATTCTCATCTAGAACTGATTTTACCTCTCGTGCGACATCTTCATGTATCACTAGATAGAGCTTTGAGAAAGCTTTTGCAAACTCGTGAAGCTTTTCAAAGTCCTTAAGGTCTCCAGCACCAATTCCAGGAAAATTCAGTGTCGATATTCCTTTAATCTCAGCAGGTTTGATCGATTGAATTTTCGGAGCAATCGCGAGTGTGTCTTTTAGCTCCTTTCGGAAATATTCTGCAAAATCACGAGTCACTCTCATGAAATCTGTTTCCAGATCATTAGCAGTCTTATCGACTTGCGCCTGAAACTTTCTCTTTTTCATAAATCCCGAAGTTGCAAGATCATTCTCCATCTTAGTCAAATTTGCGAAGATGTCATAGAGCTGACGAACCTGACGGTCTGCCTGTTCTTCCATCCCAGGATTGACTGAAACTAGGATTCCTTTTAATTCGGCGAGTTTATCTAATTCTCGTCTCCATCCGCTGGTATCCAAGATGCCTGCCTCCGTCTAGTTTGGCTATTCTTCGTCGTGGATGTCTTAAGTTCTTTCTGTGTGGGTCCTCCCTTTTCAACGATTTTATCATGTATTGAAATACCCTAAATTGTTGTTTCACGTGTTCTAACTCAATTTTAACCTCGAAAGAAACACCCTTAAGCACTCCAAAAATTCAGAATGATACTTGTTGAATCTTAAGGGGAGACATTATGGATAAAGGCTCCTTGGGCTCAAATGACTCCGTGCCTGTAAGTCATGAGAAAGTCATTCATCTAGAAGTATCTGCAGTGGATCTTACATATGATGAAATATTTCTCTATGCTGCATGCCGCGATCAAAGAGTTCGAGTTTGGTCCAAGACTGATTGGCAGCTAGTGGCTGAACTTGGAGAAACAGACACACCTCCCCTTGTTGTTGATGTTGACGACACTCAGGTCTTTGCTACTTGCGAACGTAGAGTCTATGTTTGGAAGAAAGATACTTGGGGTATGACAGGTTGGTTTGAGCTAAGTTATGATGCTCTGACATCAACTCTTCATGGTGATTACTTCTATGTAGGCGCAAATGATGGAAGACTTGTTTCGATTCAGAAAGACACTCATGAAACCTCAAGTTGGCAACTTCATAAATCTGATCTCACGAGTCTCTGGTCTGATGACAAAATTATCTGTACTAGTACAAAAAAAGAGGAACCTCGAGTTTGGCTAAAAGCCAAAGATACTGCCCCTTCTGAGCTTGCTCGATTAGATAAGAAAGGAAAAGGTGGAGTGCTATCAGGCAATGCTGAGTTTATCTTAGTCGGAAACTCTACCGGTGAAATTGCAGTATATGACCGAGTCGAATGGGAATTAGTTCGAACTCTTGAGTCAGGCTATTCAAGTCCCATATCTTCTATGTGGGCTAGTAGTCATTATCTTATTGCAGCAACGACTACTGGGACTCTTACTATTTGGGACCTTAAGAAAGGGGATGATATTGGAGAAGTTGTTTTGAATGGTCATAAGATTGAATGGATAACCGCAGATCATGATCTTCTCTATATTGCTACACAGGATGGAATTACTATTGTTCGATTATTAGCATCAGGTAGACCCTTCGATATCTGCGCTGACTCACCTCTAATATTGACTGATAGTCTCCTTAAGACATCTCCATATGATGTCCTTGAAGGAGCTCTTGAACTTGAAAAGAAGGCGGATGAGCATTACCAGGAAGGGCTCTTTCATGAGGCTGTTCTTGAATATGAAAATGCGCTGCAATTACTAATTGATAACACTCATGCTTTATTGGAAGTACCTGCAGAAAGGCAGCATCTTACTGATGAGATAAATACTAGACTTGGAAAAGCACTTCTTAAAGCGAAAATTCAGGAATTACAAACGATTAACCATGAGATTCAGCAGCTATCAGAGGAACTTGATGTTCGAAAGAGAACTGATAGAACCCCAGAAGAAATCGAACGTTTATGGAGCTCAGCTGGTAGGATAATCAAAGAGAGCCGCGTTCTTGCTGAGGCTCAAGCAAGTGATATGTTAAGCTATCAACTCACACATGTTGTTGAAACACTTGAAGCTGATTTGAATGAAGCGATGTCAAAATTTGATGAGTTTAGAGAAACCATCAATCAGGCAATTGGACTCACGCGTCAGATTTCAAACGAGTGGCGATGGATGGAACGTAGGCGTACTAAACTTCCAGAAAGAAAGCAGTTTCTTGAAAGTGCTATGGAGAAATTAGAAGCAGCTCTTGACAAGGCAGATCCTGAGGGTGAAGTAAGAAAAATTCTCTCAGGAGCTCTTGATGAATATAGAAGATTATATGGTCAAATCGACCGGATTGTTTCATCATACGACCTAGAACAAGAAACATCGTTCACCTCAAAAGATGAGGCTCAAGAGGCAATTGAGGGGCTTCTCAGTGTGATTCCTAAAAAGATTGATGCCCTGAAAGATATAGAAAACTTGACAGAAAGGGACATGGAAAAGAATCGTATAATCGCAGCTCTTGAACAGGCTCTTGAAACAGCTAAGTCATTCAAGTTAAATAAAGCTGCAGACACAATTGAAAAAGAACTTGAGAAAGTCCAACCTAAAGAAGAAAAAACCAAAGAAAAATAGCTTCTAGGATGCAGCTATTCCATCAATTGCAGGATATGATTCCTCAATAAAATCATCATCATCATCATCGATTAATTCCATCCAATCTTCAGCAAAATCCTCGATCGATGGGTCTATTGATATTGCATATTCGACTGCTTCTAGTGCGGCCCCGAAGTCTTCAAAGAACAGATGACAGATTGCAAGATTGTACCATGAAACAGCGGATGAGGGATTAAGGTCTAGTGATTTCTCCAAAGCGTCAATTGCTTCCTCCCACTGCTCTTCAGCAATTAATGCAGTTGCTAAGAGTTCCCATTTTCGGACATCTCGTGATTCAAGTTTTAGACTCTCTCGAAGTGCTTCGATTCCTTCCGTGTTCTCATTTAGTAATAGATGAATTAATCCCTTATCTCCCCATCTTGACGGAGAAGAAGGTTCAATTTGAAGGAGATTATCGAGTGCGTTAATTGCACCTTTTGGTTTGCCCATTTCTAGATTACAAATAACAAGATTTTCCCAAGCCCGTATATTCTTGGGGTCCAAACTTAGGCCCAAGTGTAATTGATCCCTAGCTTCACTGAAACACTTCTTCTCAATTAGTACGGAAGCTTGATCAACAAGAGAATCTACACCTTTAGTATCAAAAGAGGATGGTTCCAACACTCAATGCTCCATATCTTTCTGAACGTAGCGTCTAAAAATGATAAGAAAAAGCTTGCTCTGAGAGCACAATTTCACTTCTTCTTATGTTTTCAAGTGGAGCAGCGCTCAGAGTATTGTTCTTGTTCCTCTGAGCGTTCAGGCATTTAGAAGTACTTTACCTCTGCAAAGTAGAATCCTGAGTTTATCGCTCTTATTGAATTACTAAACAATACACCGGACAATATGGGTGGTGGAGGAACATCTACTATAGTGATGTTCACTACATATTTAGCCCATAGAAACCCATCTGTAAGATTTCCATCTTCGTTGATGAAGGTTATTCTTAATGGACCATCTCCTTCAGGTATTGGGCTTCCATCTATCTCATACGCCAGAACCATTGTTGAATTAATTGATTCAAGTGGATCCCCTGTGGGTGTGTATCCACTGAGATTCCCTTCAACCATCGCTTTCGAGTATTCAGTTACCCAATCATCTCCAGCTCTTGCAATCAGTGTATAGTTCTCGGGAAGTGGAGGAAGAAGATCAAGAAGTTCACTGAATGCTACACCTTTGATGTTAAATGGTCCACTTTTTGTACCAGAAGACCTTCTATAACCACCCTCACCAGATGTTGAAGGTAACTCCATCAACTCACTCATTGTAAATGATAAAGATGTTTCTTCGTAATTTATTACAAGAATCTCTGGTTCGGGGGGTGTTGGCTCAATAACCTCAATCTTAACTACATTAGAAACCCATTGAGGTCCTGCTGCAGATGGATCAGGTTCTGTTGTTGCATTTGCGTCTGCATTGGAATAGTACTCATCCTCTGGCAGAAATGCAATTCTAAAACCTTCTTCGTAGTCTGGTACAATTGTATTATTGTATTCATATGCTAGAACCATGTCGCCCTGAATATCCCATATACTCTGATTGGGATAGACCTTGCCTCTTTCAAAGGTTTGACTATAATCATCTGAAGCTGTGATTTTCAATGAATCTCCTTCAGCCATGCCGCCTACTAAATCAATCAAATCTGATATTTTAACTCCAGTGTACAATCCATAACCACGTATATTACCAAAAGAGTTCTGATATGAACTATTTCGAGTTACACTTGTCATTGATAGCAGGTCTGCTAGAGTCACATTCAGCTCAGTTTCGTCGCTACCAACCAAAAGAAATTGAGGTCCTTCAGTTTCTTCTGGTGGTGGTTGTAGTAAAACTAAGCCTGCCATTATTCCCCCAGCTAGGAGAATAATGATCAAGAGAATTCCAAAGAGCTTAGTATTGCTTGAACTCATAGTATGCACCGTTTATCGATATGCACGACCAAACTGGTCGGGTCTAAGATAAAAGTCTTTGTTCTTGACAGAATACTAATGTTTCATTTGAACAGTACAAACTGTATCATGAGAGTGCAATTGCCTCGATCTCTATGCTAGCATCTTTTGGCAGACGTGCAACTTCGACAGCTGCTCTAGCTGGTGGAATATCACTAAACCACCTTTCATATTCAGCATTCATTTCTGAGAAGTCATTCATATCCTTGAGAAAAACAGTACATTTCACGACTCTATCCATTGAGGAACCTGCAGCCTCAAGGACTGCTTTGATATTGGACAGGATTTGACGTGTCTGATCTGTTATTGAACCAGACACAATTTCCCCTGTGTTAGGATTGATCGGTATCTGTCCGGAACAGAATACGAATCCCTTCGCTTTGATTCCTTGTGAATACGGACCAATTGCCTTAGGTGCACTATCTGAAGAAACTCGCTCAGGCTTCATTTTTCATCAGGAATCGTAAAAGCATTAATCCACGATTAATCTAGCGGTTACGGTCTTCTCTCTGGAGGTGGTGGGACTGCAAAGCCTGCGACAATCCTGGTTCCAGTTTCTCCATTCAATGCACGTGTTATATTTGGTGGGTCTGTAATGATTGCCATTTCACCTCCATTTTTGATGAATTGAATACATGCTTCTATCTTTGGAAGCATACTCCCTGGAGTGAAATGACCTTCCTCAATATATCGTTGGGCTTGAATATGGTCCATCTTGTCAATAGCTTTCTGATTTTCTTTGCCATAATTAAGGTATACCTGTTCAACTGCTGTCGATATGAGTAGGACATCTGCATCGAGGTCAGTTGCTAGTAGACTTGAAGCACGATCTTTGTCAATTACTGCTGCAATACCTTCCAAGTTGCCTTCTTCATCTGCAACAACTGGAATGCCTCCTCCTCCCACCGCATATACAATAATATCATCATTGAGGAGTGCCTTGATACCTGGAAGTTCAATGATTTCCTTAGGAATTGGTGATGGCACAACTCTTCTCCAACCTCTTCCTGAGTCCTCCTTCACCTGCCAGCCCTCTTCTTTGGCCTTCTTCTTGGCCTCTTTCTCATCAAGGAATGAACCTATAGGCTTGTTTGGATTCTGAAATGCTGAGTCATCTTTAGACACTCTGACTTGAGTTACAATTGAGGCTACATGTCGATTCATGCCACGTTGTTTAAACTCGTTGTAAAGCGCTCTCTGAATCATATAGCCAATTGCACCTTGGGTGTCTGCACCACAATAGTCTAGTGGAACTGGATGCAATTCATGTTCAGCGAGTTCGGACCTTCTTAGAATAAAGCCTACCTGTGGTCCATTTCCTGATGTGATAACAACATTCCACCCCTGCTGGATCATATCTGCAATGTGCCTGCATGTTTCTGCAGTAGCAGCATATTGATCGGGAACTGTTTTATGATTCTTATCTTTGATAAGTGAATTTCCACCAATTGCAATTACAGCCGTCTTGGCCATTATCATCATCTCATTGAATTAGGAGTTTTCAAGACCTACCTAATTCAATTTAAACGAATGGGTTCGAGTCCTATTTATTCTGAGGATTCTTCTCTCTCACGGAGCCACTCATCTAGGTATGCGGTTTCAAGTTCATCAGCGTCAGCTATATCCTTTCCAGTCATGCCATCTATCAATGTCTTCGTTCTAACAAGAATCGTCGCATCTTTCTTTAGAATCTCTTCAACATACTCCAAAGTCTTCTCCATTAGTTCATCTTGATTTACCAGCATATCAGCAAGTCCTATTTGAAGCGCCTCTTTTGCTGAAACTTTCCTAGTGGTCATAATGATGTCTTTTGCTCGTGCAGGACCAACTAGGTACATTAAATTCGACGAAGCACCAGCTGCTGGGAAAACTGATAACTCAACCTCTGGAAGTCTGAAGACTGCAGTATCAGAAAAGAATCGAAAATCACATGCAAGTGCTAACATAGCACCAAATCCAATAGCATACCCATTTACAGCAGCAATTGTGATACACGTACGGTTCTGTCGAATCAACCGCATCGTACGTTCCAGCAGTTTGAAGAACTCGGTGACTTCTTCCCCTTTAAGACCCATAATAGTATCCATATCAAAGCCTGCACTAAATGCACGCTTTTCTTCTCCAGTAAAAATGATCACTCTAATATTTGGATTATTAGCAATCTGAGAAACTTGCTCACTGAAATCAACAAGCATCTCCTTTGTAACAGAATTCAATTTCTCTGGACGTGATATGGTAATTATTGCATGAGCGTCTTCAATGCTTACTTTAATTTCTCCTGTCACTATCAAACACCCTACCTAGAACCCAAGTGTTCACTAAACACGAATAAAACCTTCTACTAGGGATTTGATTGGAAATTTATTATTATCTCGTATTGCAAGCATCACATGAATCATCAGCATGAGCGCAAAATTCTCGGTGAATATCACACATCACACCTTCGTCTCTCATGAATCTAATAATGCGGTTGATTTCCCTTGTCATGGATACGAAGATATCTTCCTCTTCATTGATGCGTGCTTTTTCATACTCTGCTATCATGATGTCAGCTGATTTGTCAATCTCTTTCAAAATGGGTGCTGGGAGAGCTACTTGGTCACCTCTTGATCTTTGTCCCTTTTTCTTGAGGAGATATTGTGTGATTGCTGGTTCAGTCACTCCAAGCATTCGTGCAATCTCTTTCTGAGTTATCTTATGCTCGACCGTTTCCCCTTCTTCATTCTTTCGCGAAACGACTTTGGTCTTCATAACCTTTGCAAGCTCTCTCCGAATTGCAGGAAGTACATACCACACCTCGACTTCTTGAGGCATCATCCATGTCCTTCTTTTAATCTGTTTCTCCTTCGAAGCCCCACTTGCAGACATTATTCTACACCTAGTTGTTCACAATAGTGAATATTTCACTGTAGTCTGACCTAATAAGCCTGATGGCGTAGCAAAGTTCTTTCTACCATCATTGGGTCAAGCTTAAGAAACATTGACAAGAAGTAATTTCAGGTATTGCAATGAATGAGGTTATTCTCAAAGAAGCTGCAGATATTATAATGAACTCAGAATATTTCATTGCGTTAACTGGTGCTGGCGTATCGAAAGAGTCCAACATACCCACTTTTCGAGGCGAAGATGGATTATGGCGAAATTATGACGCAATGGAGCTAGCAACACCATCAGCTTTTGCGCGAAATCCATCACTCGTTTGGGAATGGTATGCATGGCGGCAAGGATTAATTGGTAATTGTGAACCAAATCCCGCTCATAAAACGCTATCAAGCTGGGAGAATCGAGGTATTCTCAAGACTCTAATTACACAGAATGTAGATGGTTTGCATATTCGCGCAGGATCAGTAAATGTGCTCGAGGTACATGGAGATTTGTGGGCTTTGAAATGCACCTCTTGCGACTATCGTGAAAGACTATCTTCACCTGTTTCTGGTATCCCTACATGCCCAAAATGCAATAGTCACCTACGACCTGATGTAGTATGGTTTGGTGAGTCTCTCAATCCACAAATTATGCGAAAGGTCTATAGTGAGCTAGAACTTGCAGATGTCTGTATTGTCATTGGTACATCTGCTTTAGTCCAACCAGCTGCATCATTCCCTCTAATTGTTAGACAACATGGCGGGAGAATAATTGAAATAAATATCGAGAAAACAATAATCTCAAGTGTAGTTGATGTACACATCTCAGGAAAAGCTGGAGAGATATTACCTGCATTGAATGAGCTTTTACAGTGATTCTCTCTTTTCAAGTTCCACTACTTGAATGGCGATGATGAGCTGCCAAGCTCTTCGCTCTGTTTGCTTCTCCTGTTTGACCTAGACGATGAAACGACTTGGATATTTCTTCGAGTATTTCAGGATTCTTAGGTTCAAGATTGAGTAACTTCCTGTAGACTCTCAGAGCATGGGTTTCATTTCCTCGATACTCCATGCAACGACCAAGATAGAATAATGCATATTCATGATTTGGGAGAATTCTGAGAGCCCGTAAGAAACTCCTAGCTGCGTCCTGATACATGCTTCTATAGTAATCTGCTTCACCAAGTTTAACCCACGCTTCAGCATTTTTAGGATCTTTCTCAGTAGCAATCTTCAAGACTTCTGCTGATTCTTTCCACCTATCACGAGCCTGCAAACATGTGCCTAATTGAAGCCATGTTTCTGGATTTTCTGGCAAGTGGTTAGTAGCCAATCTAAGAGCGTCTTCTGCTTCTTCGTAGGCTCTCCTTTTCATCAATATTGTGCCTACTCTAAGTAAGGCCTCCCCATTCTCAGGATCGATAGCTAAACCTTTCATGAACGCCTCTTCAGCTTTGTCAAAATCATGAGCAGTCATATGGACTCTTGCATTGCTGAACCAGAATTCTGCTGATCTTCCATCGATAGATTGGAAATCATGTCCTCTAATTCCGTGTATTTTTTTACTATAGTCTATTTCTTTAACTGTTTCAATCTTGGATTCTGTTACAGTGGTATCCTTTTCTTCAACAATAGATCCAATTTCCTCTGCTGTTTCAATCTCAGATTCTGTTGCATTAGTATCATCTATTTCAACAATAGATCCAATTTCCTCTAGTGATTCATCACTTGACTTACTCAACTTTGAAAGTATTACCCCCCACTGTGAATTCTCTGAAATTTCAAATCTAACTCTCCGTGGACTCTTCCAATCTTTTCCCTTTTGGATTCCATGAGAAAACATGATGCTTCGAAGCTTAGGCCAGGTCATTTTCAAGTCAGCACATTGATCTAAGGCCCTCTTCCCCGCTTTCTCTGCATCTGTTTCTCTTCCTTGAGAAAGAAGGACAGCACTAAGTATCGCCCATCCAATTGGGAAGTATTTTTTCATATTTAGTGCATTCGTGAGTGACCTTTCTGCTTCTGCAAGTTGGCCTTTAGTTGCAAGAGAGCAACCTAAATTGAACCAGCCAGTTGGAGTATCTTCTGTTGGTTGTGCCTCAATCATTTGTTTCTCGTCACGACTTGTTGGCTCCAATTTCTCCTCCGCCTGTTTACTCTGATTATGTTTCCACGTGAACGAATATTACTTTTGGCTGAGAAGATAGGATACAGATAAATGAGGGGAGCCTTGAGCACAAGGTCGAGGTATGTCCTTTTGAAAATTCTAGTAAGTGGAGCAACCGGGTTCATTGGTGGGAAGGTTGCTTCAAAGCTTCTGGAAGACGGTCATGAGGTTGTTGCTCTTGTCAGAGAAACTAGCAATCGAGAAGGGCTCCCAAAGAATATTGAGATTATAGAGGCTGACTTATTCGATGTTCTAAGCCTTGAAAGAGCAGTTCAGGGAGCTAGTGTAGTCTATCACTTTGCTGCATACTTTAACTTTTATCCTAGTGATGAAGAACTCATGTTCAAGGTGAATATTGAAGGTACCAGGAACCTGATGAATGCATGTGTTGGGACTGATGTTGAGAGATTCATCTACTGCTCATCAACTGAAGCTATAGGTGCAGTTAGATTTCCACCAGCAACCGAGGACACAGAACTACGACCAGATTTTAGATATGGTGAGAGCAAAGTTCAGGCTGAGAGAGTAATTCGAGAGATTACAGAAGACACAGGGTTAGCACACATCATTATTCGACCTACGGGAGTGATCGGCGAGGGTGATCTCTATGTAATGTACGAAGTAGCTCAAGAAGTCAATAATGGTAAAGTCTTTGCTTTGCCTAGGAATCTAAGTACTGAGTTTATGTTTACTCATATTGATGATGTTGTGTCTGGTTTTGTAGCAGCTTTAACTCCCATGGCTGCTTTGAATAACACAATCATTCTTTGTCCAGATGAACCCATAAGTTGGGATGAGTTTGTTAAGGTATATACCGAACGTCTAGGTGTTAAGCCACCTCGTTTCCGCGTTCCAGGAGTAGTTGCAAAATTCGGAATTTCCTTGCTGAGTCCTTTCAAGAATCGGAAGAAAATGACCTTCTTTTGGCATGGCAAAACAGTCGATCTGATTAATGGAAATCGTGTCTATTCAAATGAAAAAGCAAAACGTCTGCTTGGATGGTCACCGAAAGTCACCATGGTTGAGGGTTTTCAACGCGCAATAGATTGGTATTTCGAAAATGGGTTCCTTGAAAGGAGGTCGTAACTTGTGAATCCTTTACTTGGTTTCATTCTGATTATTCTACCAATTGCCTTGGCTCTAGTGCTTTTAGTTTATTTCAAGAAGGCAGCTGATACTACTGGAGTTGTTGTTTGGATTGTCACAGTGTTGATAGCAATTTTCGCATTTCAGACAGATATTGGAGTAGCAATTATAGCAAGCTTAGCAGGAATTGTTAGATCTTTTCCCATATCACTGATGGTGGCAACGTCGATTCTGATGATGACCTATATGCAAGAAACTGGCGCTCTGCAAAGACTCATTGTTTTCTTCAAGACATTGGGTGGTGGAAGTCGTCCTATGCAAATTCTGATAATCAGCTTTGGACTTGGATTATTCTTGGTAGGAATCGGAGCGACTCCCGTGTCAATGCTTCCTCCAGTTATGCTGGCTCTCGGTTTCTCTCCCTTAGTTTCCGTAGCACTTCCATCAATTGGCTATGACCCACTCACGACTTATGCTCTTCTTGGTGTACCCGCCCAGGTCTTTACTGATGTTTATTCAGGTGTTTCTGGAAGCGTAATAGATCTATGGTTCGCTGGTTCAGTCTTCGCATCATTCATGCCTGTAGTTTCTGTAGGAATAGCAATCGCAATGCTATGGATTGCAGGCGGGAAGAAGCTTTTGTTTAATAGAGAAGGACTATTCATAGCAATAATTGCTGGAGTGACTGCAGGAATAACTGCGATAATCTGTAACTTAGAAGTGGTGAATCTAACACGACTTACCAATGTGATAGCCGGAGCTGTTGTTCTTGGCGTCTTGTTTGTGTACAACAAGGTTTCAAAGAAACCCTTTATGGATAGAGCACAACTTGATGAGAACGATTTGAATTCCGAAAAGGCATTGAGCCTTTGGCGAGCAAGTATTCCTTGGGTAATTCTTGTATTTCTCTCATTACTAACTACTCTTGTTGAACCAATCAGAAATTTTCTAGCTAATACACTTGACATTGTGATTAATTTCGGTCAATATCAAACTGCTGATTTTACTGTACGCAGTTTGAGTATCAGTACAAAATTCCTCTGGCAAGCCTATACTCTGATGTTAATTGCTACACTAATTTCAATGCCATTTTTCAAGAACGATAGAAAAGTGTTGAAGAATACCTATAGTAAATTCATCAAACGTGCCCCTCGACCTGTGCTTGCGGCAGCCATATTTTTCGCAATGGCTGAAGTTATGAACTTTAGCGGATTCATTCCTGACATAAGTGGAGTTTGGATATTTCCAACAGATCCGACAAACAATATGGTCTATCTCCTGGCGTCAATAACATCGGCAGCCCTCGGAACCGCATATCCTCTTACAGCAGCTTTCCTTGGTCTACTAGCTGGTTTCATTTCAGGTTCTGAAACTTCTGCAATTGCCATGTTTACCAATTATCACTATCAAGCAAGTATGACTATTGGAGCTAATTCAATTATTGTCGCTGCATCAAATGGAATTGGTGGTGGCCTGGCGAGTGTACTAAGTCCAGCAAAGATCCAGAACGCTGCGGCTGTTATCGACCAAATTGGCATAGAAGGGGATGTAATTCGATATGGCTTAGTCGTAGCTGTATTAATGACATTTGCTACAGCTTTGATGACTTTGCTGTGGGCATTTCCACTTAGCCTATACACTATAGGACTTGTTTTCGCTGCGATAATAGTAGTGAGTCTGATTGGAGGAATAATCTCTTGGATGAGGCGTCCTACTTCACAGTAGGTAATTCTATTTCATCAATCTTAGCAGCTAAGATAAAATCATTATCAAACAAACCCTTAATCGCATGAGTCCAGAGAGTGAGAGTTACCTTATTCCATTGAATGAAGATGTCTGGATGATGCCCTTCTTCCTCAGCAATCCCAGCTACTTTGTTCACAAAGATCATTGCTTCTTTGAAATTTCTGAATTTAAACTGCTTCTCTATTTTATCAATCTCATCAGGTGACTTGATCCACCCTGATACAGAGTTCAACATTAATTTGATTTTCTCACTTTTCATGGGTGGTTGGTTTCCTCGACATGGAATACACTTGAGTGATGCTAATTCTTTTGTTGTCATTGTCATACTCTCAGCGCATATGTTAACTATTGTTTACATTCAGCTCGAATGTGTTAAATCCTTGCATATGGATGAATAGTTCAGGAGGAGATTGTTTGTCTCAAACTGAAAATCAAAAACTAGTTGAAACTGGAAAAATACTTGGAGGTATGTATAGCTCCTTAATCATCTTCTTTGCGATTCTCTTCTTTCTTGGTTTTACATTCTCTCCATTAGCTGATTGGGTAAAAGAAAGGAGCTTCATACTAATCTGGACTGTTGGAGCATTCATTATCGTCATAGGAACAGAGCTTAGCCGAGTGTTATTCAAGTCTGGAGTGACCATTGTTGGTTATCTTGGACTACTTGCTCTTAATCTAATGATGGTTGTTCTTGGTCTTGCTGTGTACGTTGATATAATTGATTTAACAACAAGCCCCGTAACTATCCCATGGATAGTTTTACTTGTAATCCTGTCAATATTGTGGTATATCGTTCTTAGTCTATTAATGTTTAGAGAACGAAGACGCAGATAACATCAAGAATGGCTAAATCAGTGCTAGTAGCAACTCACGAAGAGTTTCATATCTCTGATTAGCAGCAACTCGCCAAAGACGTTTGACTTCTGTTAAGAAGTCTATGTTGGATAAATCGTTTATGATACTTAGAGCATAAGATTCTGTGAAGCTCTTATTCATGTGAGAATTTGGATCAATTATAGAAAGAGGTTCGCCTAACATTTCGCTGAATTGACTAAATCGAACATAACCTATTGAACCATTTTCATATGCATTAACAACATCCTTCCAAGTGAGTGTCAAATTCTGCCAAGCTGAAAAAACTGTTGAATTCATATAGAATCTTAGAGCAATATCTTCAGATGAATACAAATCAGACACTCCAGGTCCACCAGCTCTAATAGTCCAGTTGAAGTCCTCATATGTGCTTGTTTCAATCTCATCCTGTGCTATATCAAAAGCTTCTCGACGAACTGGTAAGAAACCTAACTCCTCCACTAAGAGGCTTGATTGACCTTCAGGAGAGAGTAGATATTCAATAAATGCTTCTGATTGAGATTGATGCAATGTTCCATTTGCTATAGCAATTGGATATGGTATAACACGAACCATATCTTGCAAATGAACATAGCTAATCGTAGGTGGAAATGACTCGGAAGCTCGTTCTCTGGAGGTTGTCAGTGCTATTGCAATTTCCCCCCTTAGAAGCGCTTCCAATGCATCACCCTCACTTGGATAAACTTGTGAATTAGCGTAGAGAAGCGTAAGATCCTGAATGCCTATTTCCCATCCAAGTTTTTTGGTCAATATATGTTGAAACTGGTGTCCTATAGAGAGAGGTTCAGGTATATCAATTCCAATAAGTGATGAATTCGATTCATAGAGCAAATATTCAGAAGTGAGTAGCTCCTCGACTGTATCAGGAGTTGTAAGTCCAAAGGTTTGAAGGAAAGTTTCGTTGACAAGCAATTCGAAGATCGTTACTTGAATCCCATAACTACACCAAACTGGGAATCCTGCAGAGTATCCTTTCATGTCGACTCCTGCTACTGTTTCGCTGACCTGAGATACTCCTGATCCTTCTAATGGTCTAAAGGAATCGGTATCTTCAAGTTGGGACATGATTAGTACATCTGCCATAACCAAATCAATTTGCCCTGATTGTATATACGCTTCCCACATACTTGTGGCAGGACCTTCCCACTCTATATCGACGATGTTGTATTCTTCTGCATAGCTGCTGGATAGGAATATCTCTTCTATCTGATTTGTAAATGGTGGGCCAAAACGAGTTAGAATTCGTAGAGTTGTTTCAGGAAGTGGTCTTGGAATTAAAAACGGTATCATAATGATAAAGGCGGATATGATGATTGCTATGATAAGAAGCGCATCGATTCTTCTATCTCTGCCTAATTTCTCTCGCAATCCAAACATGCCTACTTCAGCACAACCTTGGAATTTGCAGAAATAAATGCATTGAATTCGAATTAGAGAAGGTTAAATGTGATGAAGTCTGAATTCTAGAGTAGTATTTCAACGAGCATCGCTGAAAGATGTGTTGTCCTAATGTCAAAAGGCAATCTGACATATTGGCGTGGGAGTAGCTTCTACATAAACCCCACATCTCAGTGTGTCAACGACTGTTTGTTTTGTGTGAGGCAATTTGGCGAGGGTGTGTTTGGGTTTAACTTAGTTCTAAAAGAAGACCCAAGCCCTGAGGAACTTGTAGAAGCAATAGAAAATGATTGGGTTCCCAAATTTGATGATGTAGCAATTGTTGGGTTTGGAGAACCCTTGATTAATCTAGATGCGGTTCTGGCAGCTATCAAAAAGCTCAAGCAATTGACTGATGTTCCAATTAGACTAAATACTGATGGTCAAGCAAGGCTACTATACCCATCTCGTAATGTAGCACGTGAACTTGCAGATGCAGGTCTTGATCGCATCCAAATCTCACTCAATGCACAAGACCCTGATACCTATCTCAGACTTTGCCGTCCAAAGTTTGGCAGAGTTGCCTTTGAATCAATTCTTGAATTCGCGGAGCAATGTAAGCCATTATTGAGAGTCGAGCTATCAGCAGTAAACATCCCAGGTGTAGATATCGAGGCTTGCAGGGGTATTGCTGAAAGATTGGGTGTTGGGTTCCGAGTTCGAGTATTCAAGGGTCCAGAAGGAGCCCTTGAAGGCATTTTACGCACTCTTACATCGTAGTTCAATTGTGGACAACTATATCTGGAAGATGAGGTTACATATTATTATGACTCTCCGGAAACTCATCGATGGAATCTTCGTGGATACTGATGGCACCAATGGAGGTAATTACGGTGCTATCGTTCTGGAAGATGAAGTTGTTATGATTGATTCAGGTATGATTCATACCAAGAGTCGCCAAACAAGGGAGTTTCTAGAGAGAGAGACAGGATTGCCAATTTTGAAGCTGGTATTCACACACTCACATAGCGACCATGTTTTTGGTGCTCAAGCATTCGAACCCGTCAGTCTTATCTCATCAGCTCCAACACGGAAACGATGTGAAGAGAATCTAAAGAACGAATGGAAGATTGAGAATCTAAAGAAGAATTACGCCGAAGTAAAGGATGAGCGGCCTGAATTATGGGAGGCACTTCAGACACTATCGATTCGCCTACCAGATGTGGTCTTTAAGACATACATTTTCTTGGGTAATAATGAAGAAATCTCAGTCAAGCTTCTAGGTGGTCATACTGCGGGATCTTCAACTATTATTTCTCATCCACATAATGTAATCTTCATTGGAGATTTAGTCTTTAATGGTCAGTTCCCTTATGGTGGAGATCCCACTTGTGACCCAGATAGGTGGATTATGGCCCTGGAGGAGGTTCTAAATCTGGAACTTGAAACAATAATTCCAGGGCATGGTCCAGTCTGTGGTCCAGAAGAGCTCGAAGAATATATGCTTGCCTTAATGGATTTGAGGGCAAATGTTGAAGATGCTACAAGTTCAGGGATAACGGTTGAAGAATTCATTAGGGAAGGTCTGATTCCTATGGAGATTGCCACCGGTGCCGAGCGATTTGCAGAGCTGACTTTGACCCATTGGTTTCAATTCTATGGCTGAGTGCTTATCATGAATCTTTGGGCGCCTGTTACTATTGGCAACTTAGAGTTAGATAATCGTCTCATCATGTTAGCCACTCACCTCAATTACTGTGATGAAAATGGGATTGTTACAGATAGGCTTGTAGAGTTCTATCGTGAGCGAGCAAGACATGGACCTGGTTTGATTATTGTTGGAGGTTGTTACACTGAACACCTTGGAATGAGCACACCAACAATGATAGGTATTAGTAAGGATGAACATATCGAAGGTTTGCGGAGATTGACTGATACAATTCACTCTTATAATGTGCCAGTTGCTGCTCAACTATATCATGCTGGCAGATATGCACATTCTATGGTGTTAGGTCAACAATCAGTTTCTGCTTCAGAGGTAAAGTGCCGACTTACCCGCGAAACTCCAAGAGAATTATCTCTTGATGAAATCTCTGAAACAATAAACAACTTTGGAGTGGCAGCAAAGAGAGCAAAAATTGCTGGTTTTGATTCAGTAGAGATTATCGGTTCAGCAGGATATCTGATCAATCAGTTTCTTGCAAAAGCTACGAATAAGAGAACAGACGTCTATGGTGGTAATTTTGAAAGCCGCTCAAGATTCCCCCTTGAAATTGTGGAGTGTGTGAGAAAATCCGTAGGTTCTAACTTTCCTATTTTATATCGAATGAGTGGTGAGGATTTCGTTCCAGATGGTTTCACTCTTAATGATAACAAAAAACTCGCACCCAAACTTGTAGAGAAAGGAGTGGATTGTTTAGATGTAACTGGGGGTTGGCATGAAACTCGAGTACCTCAAATAACGATGAACATCCCACGAGGTGGATATACATACTTGGCTGAAGGGATTGCTAGTGTGGTAGATGTTCCAGTCGTAGCATGTAACCGAATCAATAGCGTAACACTTGCTGAACGGATATTATCTAGAGGAAAGGTCCAGCTGGTTGGTATGTCAAGAGGATTCTTGGCTGACCCTGCACTTCCTACCAAGGCGCAATCAGGTCAACACCTTCTCACATGTCCATGCATTGCGTGTAATCAAGGATGTCTTGATAAGGTCTTTATGATAGAACCAGTTACCTGTACTTTAAACCCACTTACTGGGTTTGAACTAGAACGAAAGTTAGGTCCTCCAGGAGCAGGGAAGATTGCTGTTGTTGGCGGCGGAGCAGCTGGGATGGAGAGTGCCAGAGTCCTTAGACTAAGAGGATTTGATGTCCTTCTTTATGAGCAAAGCAATAGACTTGGAGGATTGCTCAATCTTGCAGCTAAAGTACCTGGGAGAGGCGAGTTTGCTGCGTACATTTCATACATGGAACGTGAGCTAAATCATCTTGAAGTGGATACAAGATTAAACGAACAAGCTTCTGTTGACAAACTTGTCGAGGAAGACTTGGATTGCGTTTTAGTAGCAAGCGGTACTGTTGCTGGAGCACCAGCCATAGATGGTGTTGAGATGTCGCATGTCACCTCTGCTTATGATGCAATATCACTTGGACTCGACAATCTTGGTGATGTTGTAATAATTGGTGGTGGTGCCCTGGGTTGCTACACTGCACTTTATCTTGCATCACATGCAAGTTCTGTGCAAATCTTTGACTCTGATGAAGCCATTGGAGTTGACCTTGGCAGAAGTACGAGATGGGTGATTTTGAAGGGGCTCCAGGAGAAGGGAGTACAAACACACACGAATGCTGAAGTGACCGAAATTGATAGTGATTACATTTCGGTACTTTTTAATGGATATCACAGACGGATAAGTGCTACAACTGTGGTTCTAGCTACACGCCCACAACCTCATGATCGACTGCTAAAACGTCTAGCAAAAACAAGCCTGCGGACAGAAGTAGTAGGGTCTGCAAAGAAATCAATGAATCTACTTGAGGTTATTCATCATGCATACAAGTTGGCCAATTCTCTCCAGATCTAAAATAATTCCCTGCCTAAGCGGATATTCTTAAATTGATTCGAACAAGCTTTCCTCTGAGTCTTTATGACTGGGAGAACTGACCATAGTGGCTTTCGATGATGACCAATCCAGTGTAATAACGTACCCAACATTCACTGAATTGAACGATATCCTTTCACTCCACTTTGAAATCATTACAAGTGTTCTAGAGTTTGGTATGCCAACTTTCATTGTTCGTTGGCCAGCTGGCGTTGTTGAAACAAATGAGAGACAAGATGAGGTCTTCAAGGAACTGACTGAATTGACTAAGCCATTGAAGGTTTGGCCTCTCGTTCGATGGAAGAATAAAGCAGATGGCGAGTACTTCATTCGGTTCGTTCCAATCCAAAAACCTGGTCCGAGTAATAAGAAGATCAATTATGCCTTATTCGTTACGACATTATCTACAATTGCAATTGCTGGTCTTCTCCAAGCTACAAGCCCTATATTCCTGACACTATTCTATCCTGGCGGATGGACTTATCTGGACATCGGATTTGTAACTATAACTTTCATGTTGGCTCTCATGGGGATAATTTTCACTCATGAGATGGGTCATTATTTGATGTGTAAACGGAAAGGAATTGAGGCATCGCTACCATACTTCATTCCGGGACTACCACAGATTGGAGGTACTTTTGGTGCATTCATATCTCAGAAAAGTCCTCCTAATAATAGAGAGGAGTTAATTGACATGGGTCTTGCTGGTCCTCTTGCAGGATTCGCAGTCACTCTAATAGTGCTTTTTGCAGGGTACTTAATGTCAGTACCAGTTACAGCTCAAGAATTGATTGCCATTGAAGAGGCTTTTCCAGGTCAGTCTGGTGAAATACCTACTCCCATTCTCTTCATTTTAATTGGGTTCTTATTCTCAGATTTTATTCCTGCAGGTGGAACATTATACATGCATCCTGTTGCATTTGCAGCCTGGGTTGGCATGTTGGTGACAGCGTTGAATCTATTTCCAATCGCACAACTCGATGGTGGTCATGCATTGAGAGCGATTGTCGGTCCTAGATGGCATAAGCAAGTGGGATGGGTTGCCTTGTTGTTGATGCTGTTAGCTGGTTACTATCTCATGGCAATTCTGATTCTCTTTCTTTCGTCAGGTGGTGACCATCCCGGTCCACTAAATGATACAGTGAGGATTTCAAACGGTAGAATAATCGCATTTGTGCTAGCAATGATTATTCTTGTTGTGTGTATTCCACCGCTTTGGAGGATATTTGGTTTATTCTAGAATAAGAAGAAAGAGAAGTCAAAGAATTCAAAGAGGTAGACTCAATTATAAAACCATTCTCAGCTCTTAGAAGCCCTCGCTTGACTCTCATATTTGTCCAGAGACTGTCTCACAGCTTCTCTCACAAAAGCAGGAAATGATTTCCATGAGTCTCTAACATCCAGTTTTTCATAGCGCTCTTGAAGAGCCTTTGGTATTCGAACCATAGTGTCGACCATTGTCTTCTACAACCCTATGTTGACCTACTTTACAGACATAGACAAATATATAACATTTCGTATACAAAAAGTATACTGTGGTATACATGAGCGTGGTAAATGATGGTTCTTCCCCAATTTCAAAGGAAATAACCCCTACATACCCAAAGAAACGCAGGTTTGTATGGGGTTTGAAGAATCAGAAAGAACCAAAAACGCACGAACCAGACACAAAGGGTTGTTTCAACTGCAATCATCATCTCAGCAAGTATTACTATTGGAAGCAAAGTCCATGTGACACTTGTATTCGCTCACCAGCTTACTACTATAATCTAGCAAAGCCAAATCTAAATGATAATTGGCAGCCAACCTTAGCAAACTGGACACTAAGGAGGAATATGCTCTATTGAGAGAAAAGATGAGTAAGAAGCAATCAACAAGTCAAAGTTCCCTCCATCATGTCATGAGTGTTGAAGATCTTCTTCTCACACTGCTGAAGATAAGCGCGTTCATGTTGGTCTTCTCCATCATCATGTTACTTCAGATTGTTGGCGTTTCGAATTAGGGTTGCATCATTTCCCACTTGCATCGATTCCGTATTGGTCCTATCTGTCTTTGAGCACAAGGAGTGCCCGAGGCTCTGGAAGATTCCCTCCCGGCCATCCTCGGGCTCTCCAAACCTATTGATAGTTGTTGGATATGTGTTATTTTCTAGATTTTATGATAATAGCAAGTATTACCACGACAGCAATTCCTCCCCCAGCTAACATTAGTAACGTCATATCAATTGGTCCACCATTAGTTGAGGTTGTAGGTGTAGTTGGAGTGGTTGGTGTGGTTGTTGTTTCTGGTGGAAGTGGTGTAACGACTATATTATCTAGCGCCGGACCTGCATGTGTATAGAATGAGAATATTTCTGATGTAGTGTATCCAGTCTCAACTGCGGTAATTTCCAGTGTGTAATTAAAGTAGACCTCAAAGTTGCCTTCGAAGTTTCTTGTAATCTCAATGTGATACCCGCCTGAAACTACATCAACATCATATTCCCCCAGTGGAATTATGTTAATATTCCCTTGATTTCTTCGATATAGAATGAATGTGTTATTGAATGCTGCAAACTCACCATTCACAATAACTATACCATACTCAAATGGAACAGTTGCTTCCCAACCCGGACCGTCAAATTCAGTAGCCGGACCAGATATAAAAGCGACATAGCTATGTTTATTCGGGGTAGGAACACTGTGATAGTCGAAGACCCACGAGCCATATGCGATAGTACTGTTATGATACGCTTGATTCGTTTCTTCATCATAAGCTCTAAGTGTATGATCATCTGCAGTGAAATTACCAGTGAGTGCTGTTGGGGGATCAGCTGTCCTGTTCCACCCTTAGACTGTCCACCCATCGATATTTCCATCATTGAAGTTATCTGACCATCCTCCATCTTAGCTAATCACGATGTTGGCATCCGAGGATACAGCTGCGAGGTTCAGACATAGAATCATGAAAATTGCTAGTACAGTCTTCTTCACATTCTCTCCTCCAAATTTCTCCAGCCATACATTTTTCCTAATGAAAAGGCTTATGGAATTATGTACTAATTAAAAAAGAAGTGAATGTTCCCAGGTGTACGAATACTGGGAACATCTTATTGTCTACCAGTCTTCCTCTTCGTAGTCTTCGAGACCCCAATCCTCGCCCTCTGG
>LRSL01000022.1 GCA_001563335.1 Candidatus Thorarchaeota archaeon SMTZ1-45
AGAGCAGAATGGTGTCTACATGTCTGTTCTGGGCGATTTCACAGGAGATGGTCATCTGGATGTGGCCGCTGTTTGGTCTTGGACACCAACGCAGTACAATCTCACAGTCTACACAGCCTATAATGGCACATATTGGGGAGGTTATTTGGGCAACCAGTACATCTCCAGAACAACATATGACAATGGAACTCTATACACAGGAGGTAACTACGGATACCAGTACGTGCCAGTCCAAGGTGTTGCTGCTGACTGGGATGATGATGGTATAGAGACCTTGGTCCTTCAGATGAACTCTGATGTTTACAATGATTCAGCTGGTCATGCACTGTTAGAAACTTCAACAGTATTGTATCATCACTATGAGGGAAATCCAACTGCCATTGAGCTGAACTCCACATTTGGTCTAGCAACTCAACCCTACGGGTACGATTTCACCGCACCGCCAATGGTAGCTGCAGACTTCATCACAGAGAGTGGAAATAGGGACTGGATTGCTGTAGCTGTACCACTCAATGAAACCCATAGGACAGTGAGGATAGTGAGTAATGCTGGTGCAATGTTAGCAAGTGTTGATCTGGTAAGAGCGCACACATCATGGCTCGTGGCTGCTGACATAAATGGTGATGGGATCGATGACCTTGTCCTTACTGACTTCAACTTTGAGGGATACGAGGGATTCCCAAGTCCATCTGTCATTGCAGCGCTTGATGGGAGGGACTTGAGTGTCATCTTCGAAGAACTCCCCTGTACAAATGGCTGGCAAGGAATAGCAGCTCTCCATGTTGATGTAGCTGACATTGACTCAAGCAGTCCGGGTCTTGAAATCGTTGCCAGTGGAATGAACTGCCTGGTTGTCTTCGGTGCAGCTGGAAACCTGCTCTACTATGAGACCTTTGAAGGTGTAGGGCTCTTCTCGTTCTTTGTCGATATTGACGAAGATGGAAGCCTTGAGATAGTCAGGGCTCTCTCAAATTGGTCGCTGTGGGCAAGTGGTTATTCCTCAGTCCTCTCCACGATAACCGAGTTTGTCATGATGATACCTGGTAGCCTCACAGCTGATGAGTGGTTTGCATACCTGAATGAGAATGCAACAGTTTCAGCTCAGTTCATTGCGCCTTTCGAGGACACAACCGGTGTCAATATCACACTTTGGAATGCAACTGTGATGCCGGGACAAGGATTCTATGATTTGGACCTACACAGTCCGATAATCGACTCTCGTGTCGTGGATCTAACAGCAGGAGTTCCATACTTATTCCAGTATGAATGGAACAGTAGTTTGGAGTCATGGAACCAAATGGCATTCACTGTCGACAATCATACTTCTGTTGATATGACCATTGGAGTCTTTGCCATACCAATTCCTCGGCAGTCTGTCACCTATGCAGACTATCAGGATCTTATCAACAAGGGTCTCCGCTGGCTCTTGACAGAACAGCAGGCTAATGGTAGCTGGTTGGCTTCAACCGAGTACGAAGGTGACCAATGGGATGCTCCGAGCGTTGCATCCACAGCAATGGCAGTAATCTCACTCATCAATAACGGAACTGTCAGTAGCAATGTTCTGGATGCTGTGAATTGGATCCTACTACAGCAGAATAGTACCACAGGGGCAATATTCCACCAGTCTCAGAATCAGACCGATGTTGTTGAGACCACATGGGCGATTCTTGCATTAAAAGCATTCAATGGTACGCTTTCATCATATAACACAACAATCAATGATGCTATCACAGCAGCCTCGGACTGGTTGATGTCAGCTCAGTACCAGATTGGGTATGTCTACTATGAAGAGGGACAGCCACAGATGGTGACTGAGAACTCTCTTGTATACGGCGGATGGAGTCCTCGGGCAAACTATACTGACGAGCCTGTTGACACCCATGTGACGAGTCTAGCCTTGTTCGCACTCAGCTTTGGTGGAGCGTCATCAAGTGAACCATTTGACAGAGCTCAGGTGTTCATTACAAGAGCTCAGAACTACCTTCAGACCAATCCACTTGGTCTCAAGACTAATGACGGTGGTTTCTTGGGAATACCAAACCGGCAGGTAGGATCGATTGGTTCAGCAACAGGAGCTGGTGTCTTTGCGATGGCAGTTTCAGGTGCATCTCAGACGAACCCTGAAGGTTTCCAAGCTGCAATTGACTGGATCAATAACAACTTCATTGTTGACGAACATGTTGGTATCGAGAATTACCTAGGAGGGCTATACTTCACTCGGATGTTGTTCATCACCGACTATTGGTTCTTCTTGAATCTCGGGATGATTATTGGAGGTCCTTATTTTAATGGAGCTCAGTTTGCCATGCTCGACCAGGTGATTGCTGACTTTGCACAGCCAGACGCTGGTGATACTGCAAGTTGGGGCTCATTCTTCGGAGGAGATGCTTGGAGAGCTACGGCTATGAGTGTCATGACACTTCAGACAAGACATGGTCCTAATCCGGGTAAGATTCGTGTTGAGATGCATTCCAACGCATATCTAACGATGATGGCACCGGATGGTAGCACAATCGGATACAATCACACCACAGGTCTAGATATGACTCCTCTTGGATCGACCTACAGCGGTGCAGGTTCGGACCCACAGGTGATTGAAATACCTAATCCGCAGAAAGGGCATTGGACAATAGTAGCTGATGGAAACAGTACAGGGACTATCGACATCTATGTGATGTCCTATAGTTCTGGTGGATACCAAGTCCTTAAACAGCTCATCGTAAACTTCGATGTAAATGATACCTCAAGTTTGGAGTTTGATCTCAATGTGATTAGGATGATAGACATCATCGGATGCTCCTTCACAACTCGCTAGATTGGAAGTCACAGCCACTTCTACCGATGTTACTATTGGAGCTATTGAAGGACCCGAAGCTCTAGAGCATACATGGTATCTCTATGATGCCACTGACACCTCAACTCCTCTGACATCAGGCACTCTCATATGGAATGGAGTTGACTCTCGATGGGAAACAACTGTCGACCGCGGATACCTCGCAAGTGGTGAATATTACTTCTCGGTAGCAATGAGGAGTATTCATTCTGGAACCACAATGAAGAACCAGACTCCAACCTTCATACTCGACCACCAGTTGTCGTACTCTCTCCCGACAGTCACCTATGACCAGAACACTCAGACATTTGCATCTGGTAGTTTTGAGGTGAATAGCACATATGTGCCTCATGGAACGTTGGATGACATAGAGGCTACGACACATGATTGGTATCTTTATGATGCGTCATCAGGAGGCACCATGGTAGCGTCTGGTACACTGGCGTATGCCACAGGCGAATTCTCAATCGGAAACACATCTGTGGCCGATATCCAAGAGGGTAGCTACTATCTACGGATATACATTGTAACTTCACAGGCAGCAATGTGGGTGAATGGTTCAAGTGTCGCATTTGTCTTGCAACACACCCTGACCCTTAGTGGTGCTGCGTGGGGCTTCAGCGCGCCACAAGTCACACTCTCTGGATTGACTGCAACCAGTAGCTATGGACCCATCGGTTCTGTTGACAACATCGAAGCGACCAACAGCAGCTACTATATCTTTACATCAACAGGACAGTTCACAGGTCTCAGTGGTTCTCTGACCTACTCATCTGGAGAGTGGACAGCCGCAGTAGATGTGTCATCGCTTGCAGCTGGGGACTACTACATCTATGCAGTTATTTCAGATGGAATCAACGAGGCTTCGACAGCACACTTCGATTTCACAATTGAAGAGGTCACAACTACGACACCACCAACAACTACACCTACTGCACCCACCACGACTACCACACCAACAGCCCCTCCAAGTGAGATGGACCCAACAATGTTAATCATTCTGCTTGGTGGAGTAGGTGCGGTTATCGTGATAGTTGTCATCTTAGTGCTGCTTAGGAAGAAACGGTCTTAGAATATAGTAACCAACATCTTTGAAGAGAGGCTTGTCCTCTCTTCGACCTTTTCTTTTTCTCTATGTTATGACACTGACCCAATCTTTCGTTGTCTATTCTAGGTGGGTATTCAGGGTCAAGAATAAATGTGAAAAAACTCTAATCTTCAGGCTCTTACTTGGAACATGATTATTTGTTGGGGAAATGAATATGAAACGAATAGGGATACTCGGGGGAACTAGTCCTGAGTCAACAGTATCATATTACTCCACAATCATTCATGAGTATACAAAACAATACAACGACCATAACTATCCAGAGATTCTGATTTTCAGTGTATCATTCCAAAAGGTCATTGATTGGACACATGAAAAAAGGCTTGACCTTATCGCTCAGGAACTTTCTCGGGGACTGAAGATACTTCAGAAGGCGGGAGCAGACTTTGGACTCATCGCTGCAGTCACCCTACACATCGTTTATGATGAGGTCTCGAAGACGGTTGAGATACCACTGCTTCATCTGGCTGATGTCACTGCTGACGCCATACAGAAGGATGGCTATGCAGTTGTGGGATTGATGGGGACTTTGACCACCATGAGAGAGAAGTTCTTCAGGGCACATCTACAAAGTCATGGGATTAAGACCATTGTTCCAGAAGAGAGTATGCAGAACGAGATTGATAGGATTCTATACAAAGAGGCTTCTTTGGGTATAATAAAAGACGAATCGCGCCAGGTGTTTCTAGATGTTGTTGACTTCTTTGAGAACAATGGAGCTGATGGGGTTGTCTTAGGTTGCACAGAGATTCCGCTGCTCTTGAAACAAGAACACACAGATGTCCCACTCTATGATACAACCTATCTCCATGCACGAGCAGCTCTTGATCTTGCGCTCAAGGGCTGACGAGTTTGAGTTGTGGATTGTTCAAAGAACAAGACCAATAACATTTGGAAACAAGTCGAATAAGTTTGGACAACTTAGAAATTGATGAGGATCTAGTAGATGTGAGGCAAAAGTCGCCATGTGCGATTCATATACTCCGCGTATTCCTCTCCAAAGGTTTCCAGGAGTATCTTTTCCTCCAACAACATACGACTCCTGAAGACAGCGAATAGACCTATCACAGTTACGATGGTCACAATCAGGCTACCGAATGAGAACGAATATCCTGCAAAGAGGAGAAGGAATCCCAGATATTGTGGATTCCTGACATGTCTGTACATGCCATCGGTGATTAGATGATGGTCCTTCTCGATGGCAATCTTCGCACCTCCATAGTGACCAATCTGAAATCTACTTGCTAGGAGGATTATCGATCCAACTAGAAGAACTAGGACGCCTATTAGAACCATGAGCAACAAGAGTTCTAGTAGGTACATCGAAGTCAGATAGTGCCACTCATAATGCGGTAGAGCAACCATGAACGGAAAGAGGAGGAAGGCAAGTGCGACTATTGCTTGATTGTATCTATCGCTTTGTGTGGAGATAGACCTAATCGCAACATCAATGCATATGAAGAGGGAGAGGAGCGCAATTGGAACAAGTGTTACCAGGTTGGTGTAAACCTCTGGTGAGAAGATGAGAAAGATGGAGTTCATGAAGACCAGTACGAGAATTACACCAATTGATTTCTTTGCTATTGTTTGAAGATCTGACACTAGATTTTCTATCATGAGGTCTCTTCATAGGTCTGTCGCTCACCATGTCTTGATGTTCCAATCAGAAACAGCGTGTCATTGCTGCACTGGTTTTGTATACATTGAATTTAGTGATTGGTAGTAATGGTGTTATGATGCCTTTATTTTGTCATGAAAATCTGCAATCTCCGCCTGAATGTCAGCTCCAACGCCGAGGATGTCCATTGGTTTGGGAACAACGAATGCGATTCTGAAGATTACCCCTAAATTCACATTTGCCCAGTACATGACCTCAGGTTTCTCAAGAAATTTGTATTCATACCTATCACATACTTCATTGATATACTTCATGACTTTCTTCATGGAATAGTCCTTGTGTACTTGGACGTCGAATGTATACCGATAGACTTCTGTCCCCTTTGCAAGGTCTTTCAATCCACCTAGTGCTGATTTTAGCTTACCTCCACGATCATGTTTTTCTGCCTCTACGCCTCGATCAAACATTAATTCGTCTGCTCTTACTCTAAAATTCGTGACGTCAGAATCAACAACCCTGCTGTTTGGAACAACCTTTTTGGTCATGTCCGGAAGCAGCAGGCGAGTATAGTTTAATGTAAGTTCTGTCACAATACCTTCTTCACTGCCAATACGTACATAATCACCAACTCGAAAAGGTCTTGATCCGAGTACATAGAATCCACTGACCATATTTGCAAGAGCTCTTGAGAAGGCAAGCCCGATTGCAGTTCCGAATATTGCGCCTCCTGTGATTATTGCTGTGCCAGATATTATGGTTGTGGCTGACAATATGGTGGTTAGACCAACAGCGAAGAAAATAAGACGCGTTATGAGGCGTATACCACTTATTGCTTCAGGTGGCATCCCTACCCGTCGAAATGAAACTGTGATGCTACGCATAATAACTAGATAGATCACATAGAGTACCAGAAGGAATGGGATGAGTGCGACAATTTCTGCATAGTAACCAAGTCCAAATGGAGAAAGAAGTTCTCTTATAATCTCAACAAAGGGATTAACTATATCCTGCACTAGTAATCACCACGGTTTTAGATTAAATGGAATCCATCATAAATACTCTGAAAGAGCAAAAACACAGGAGGTCTTGCGAATTCTTTGATAGTTTCAATAAGTGAATCATAACGATGGGTGTAATGTTACTGAATCAAGTTGTCCTCTGCACTAAGTCTCCACGAGATTCCTGATTTATGATGTCCTCATAAGGACCTGTGTCCTGTTGTTATGAGTGTTTTGAATACTTTGGCTATTATATCAAAGTCAAGCTTCTCTAGAAGACAAGAATCATCAACAAGATATCAAAGATATCAACACCAAGATGTACGGTCCATGAAACGAATATGCTCCATGTCCTCCAGTAAATCAATCCATAGATTGCACTATCGATGAAGACAGCCAATAGATCAAGGAGAACTATGAAGGGGTCACCTGGTGCCCAATGCATCGCTGTCATGAAGAGAGAGCCTATGACAATCCCAATGAACAGACCATAGCGATTTGTGAAGCGTTCCTGAATCATACCACGGTCAACCAGCTCCTCAACAAAGGTCACAAAGATGATCATACTTAGAAACCCAGCCAGGACACCGATTCCTGCATCAGGTGACCACGGGATTCTACTGTAGATGTGTTCCATGAAGGGGGGAATAAACCAAGAGGTGCCCACTATCACAATGAACTGAATCACAAACACAACCAAGACAATCAGGTGCCAATTGGATTTGAGGGCGTTCAGATAGCCTCCACGTTTCACCCCAAACTCTGTCCAGGACCTATTTCTTCGTCTTCTCTCAATCAGTAGATAGGCGAGGGGCAGAAGCATCATGAGACCCTTGATCTCTTGTATCAAAATACTCAGAGCAACTGTCACCAACATGATGACTGTCAGTTCATAGAGTTGGGTGCTGTCTGTGTTTGGAATAATCTCAGCAGGTTGATTCAGTCCAGATTCGCTCACTCCAACACATGCACCTAATATCCTATTATTAAGATGGTTTTCAAAGAATATTGGGTTCACGAACCAAGCATTTGAGTGTCTTTTTTCCTATGCAAGACTGTGCAACGACAACTACTGCCTTGTAAATCTTGAAGAGAGAAGTGGTGTCAAGGCTATCGATAGGACCTTCGGAAATATGATAGTACTAGTGATAGTGGAAATTGATGTCATCTGTGAGCTTCCACAGATTTAGTCGTCATCTAGCTCATCCTCTTCCAGCTCTACATGAAGCTGACCTTTTCTTCTCACTATCACTGAGCATACACCCTCACTCACAGGACTGACCAAAAGGAGCTGGTTCTCACTATCATACTCAACCTCTGTATTGATGGTGTCTATTGTGAAACCTGAAGGAAATTGGACTTTAGGGATATAGAGAGTGGTGGGGGCGGATATGGTTGGAGCTCCCTCAAACTCGACATGAAATGAGCCACCCTTAAGATCAAAATCCATGAAGTGGGGCGTTCCAGCGAGATGAAGAAACCTCGGTCGGCAGAAGCCCTGAAGTGCTCGACCTCCACTGTCTATATGCGCAGGGTTAGTCCGTTGGTCTTTGCTGAAGATAGAGAAATCCTCTAAGTTCCATTGATCGCCCCATGTATTGTCGTTGTCCGGGGTGTAGTTCCAATGAAAGGCATGCAACAGATTCTTGTCAAGGCTCTGATAGTACGTGTTGAGAGCTTGGATATGAGTCTTCCAAGCACCTTCGGGGTTTTTCTGAAACTCCTCGTATGCTTTCTTCTTATCAAGGTCGAAACAGAGGTTTATCTCACCTATGACAGTTGGAGTTTCTCCTGTAATCTTCTTGGTGAAGAGCTTGAGTGCTTTTTGCTGCTCTACGAACATTTTCCGTATCTTCCCGCCACCAATGACTGTAGTTCCCTTCATGATGTCGTAGCTTGCTCTCCCCATGAATCGTTTCATGCCCATAGTTGCAACATCGAACCAGTGTGGAGCGTGCACAGAGTTGGGCGGGACCTCAAACTCCTTTACCTGACCTTTCAGTATCGGTTCAAAGGGAGCCTGCACGAAGATTATAGCTTCAGGAAAAACATCCCTGATACTTTTGGCATAGGAGAAGAGGAATGGAGAAAGATGGTCTTGATAGAAGTCAGTACCTGTGAAGTGCTCGTTCCGTAGAATCTGGGGCACTTCATTCCTGTCAATTGTCCAGACTCCTTCATTCCTCCATATGTCTTTAGATTCATTGATCCATACTGAGACTCTGTTTGGGTTGATGAGGTCGCGCCGAGTTTCTTTGATGCCAAGACGTTTGACCTCACGGAATGGTATCTCACGAGAGTGCCCTGATGCAGTGAGCATTGCATCAATTGGAGTATAGGCATGCCCGAGTACCTCGCCCAAGTCACTATCTGAACCATCGACCAGACTACCAATCCATCCCTGATTGGGCTCATTAATGGGTTCAAACCCAAGAACACAATCAAAGTCTCGAACTCTTCTAGCCAGCTGTACCAAGGAATTCGTGAAATGCTCCTGCAGAAATGTCTGAGCACTCGTTCCACTCACAGTGCAGGATTGTGCGAATTTCTCTCCGCCAAAGAATAGAGTCCACATCGTGCAGGAGGCAAAAGCAACTCGATTCTGACTCCAGCTCAACGGTCCGAAAGCCTTGGGATCATTTGGGTCATATCGATGCTGCATGAGCGTAGCAGCCCCAGTCTCATCGAACTTTGTGAAGTCAATTCCCACAACCTCAAATGTCCAGCCAGGAGCACCATCTCCACCACACATGCGGCTCCAGACATCCTGATGAGGGTCAATTATCACATGGAGTCCAAAGGAATCGATGATCTTGAGAACCTCTTCAACATAGTCCAGATATTCCAAATCATAGTTACCCGGACCTGCATGTTCGATAGCCTCCCATGTGGTGAGGAAACGAATTGCATTGAACCCCCAGTGCTTGATGCGTCGAAGATGCTCATTGGCCTCCTCAAGAGGGAATGGACGACCAACAAAGGACACCTCTGTGTGGTCATGGAAGTCTGTCTTGAGATGAGTCGCACCATTGGGTCTGGTGGGTATCTTGGAGCTACCTGATAGATTCACTCCTCGAAGAAGGACTTTCCTGCCTGCTTCATCAACGAACCACTCTCCATCGATACTCAGACGCATTTTTATCCCACGCTATGAACAACAGGACTTTCTTAATCAGATATTCCTTTTGTCAAGTATTATGATACCTTCTTCTTTCTCTCTTCAAGAATGGCTTGAGGATACTTTGCCTGAAAGAAGGGGATGCCGGACATGAAATGAACAAATCCCTGGATGAGGGGACCGGGGCGATGCATCCTGTCGAGATGTTCATCAAAGAAGATATACCGATAAGGCTCAGCATACTTCCATCCGTTCACATGGAGTCCTCCCAGTAGGCGTGTGGGGCGTACAAGATGACGCATCCAGGACATTATCCACCACTGTGTCTTATGACAATCTATCGCTCTGTCTGCAACGTCTATATCCTCATTCGGAATTGGAAAGTAAGTGTTTGGACATAGGGAGTCGTAGAAGTAGAGCCTCGGTGTGTGCTTAAGAAGACCCTTGTTGATGACGTAGAAGACAGCACGACCTGTGTTGAGATGGTCCATGTGATAGTACCATGCATAGAGGCCCTCAGGGGCAACCACCACGTCAGGTCTGTGTTTCTTGAGATATTTGGCTATGTGATCAACAAAGACTCGGTCTAGGGTCACGAAACCATCGATATACCCCAAGTAGTCGATGTTCTCTCTAGGAATTCCATAAATGGCACAGGCATCGGCTAACTCGTTCTCTCGAATCCTGACCAAGAAGTCACCCTTAAGGTGGTCATACTCAGGTCCAGGGAGTCCAAATTCACCCTTAGTGACTGAGGCTATCCGAATCTCGTGTCCTCTTCTGCCCAGGTGGTACAGGAGGTGAGGACAGTTGATCTCAAGGTCATCAGGGTGTGCCTGAAAGAAGACATACTTTGTCATAGCACAAC
>LRSL01000023.1 GCA_001563335.1 Candidatus Thorarchaeota archaeon SMTZ1-45
CAGATTATTTCTTGGCTTTTGCAATCAATTCTGCAGCTTTCATATTCTCTGGATTTGCCTTACGCAGCATCAAAACAAATCTAATCCCTAGTCGAGTCGTTGATGATAAAGATTCACTATTATCACAGATTAGACAAGGTACCTGCTATGTTATTGGAAATTCAATTCTCTCATTCCTCTTTGTATTTGCAATGCTCCTTGCGGTTTCATCAGGAATCCTGAATGCACTCTTTATGCCATATCTTGAAGGAGAGCTCGCTTTAGGCTCTTCTCAGGTTG
The DNA here is from genome assembly GCA_001563335.1 of Candidatus Thorarchaeota archaeon SMTZ1-45. Lineage (GTDB taxonomy): Archaea > Asgardarchaeota > Thorarchaeia > Thorarchaeales > Thorarchaeaceae > SMTZ1-45. The sequence continues at coordinate 280 of LRSL01000023.1, forward strand.
GTCTAGTATTAAGTGCTGGAGCTGCATCTGGAGCTGTTGCAGCCATATACTTTAGTCGCAAGAAAAGGATCAATAGTCCACTTTATCTTGTTGCGGGAGCAGGACTCCTGGCTGGTATTGCTGTCTTTGCACTTGTACTAGCATTCGACTTAATGACTGTAATGATATCTTGGGCGATGATTGGTGCAGTAGATGTTGTTCTAAACATCCCCTTGACTGTTCTTATGCAAGAGCTTGTTGAAGATGAACTACGTGGTCGTGTGTTTGCACTTCTCAATGTAGCATTCACTGCAGTTCAAGTCATTGGTATGGGAATTGGTGGTGTCTGGGCTGAAGCTATTGCAGCAACAGGACCCCCTATGATTGGTGCAGCTTTTGCGCTTGTTTTTGTTTCAATACTCGGTTTTGTTGTTGTTGCAAGATTGAATCTCCATGCTTTATTATCAAAATCTAAAGAAGAAGAGTCAGAAATTTCACAAGAAATTCTAGTTGAGATAGCTGCTTGATTTTCAAGCAGCCTCTTTCTCATTATCTAGGTGATATCAATCTCTGAAACTGAAGGTTTCCAAATTTCTCTAGTGTCTGAATCGTAATGCAACCTTCCCTTGGAAACCAAGATGACTACATAGAGAAAGTGTTTCAAAAAGATATCCAAGTCATCACTCATCACTATGTCATCAAACTTTGTCTTCTTGTCCTCAGGAATTGTAGCTAGAAATTCGTCCAAGTCCTCAAGAAAAACAGAGTCTTCTGTTTCAAGAGCAAAACCATTTGGGAGCGCTGAAATTTCCGGAACGGACTCTTTTACTGGTTTTCTAGACATCGCATCAATTAAACTCACAACTCGATGTAATGCATCTCCAAGCGAATCTTGTTCGAGATGCCCGACAACAACTGGTTGTTTCTTTGTGACTAGTCTAGCAAGATCTCTCATTGAAAGATCTTTGAGACAGCTAACATATACTTCTGGAGCTGCAAGGATTCTTGCAAGTTCCTGAACACGGGTTACCTTCGAGCTCAGTATCTCGTTAAGCATCTCATCAATATCAATTCGGCTATCTATCTTAGCTGCTAACTCCTGAAGGTCTCTGTATGCTTGAGTTAGACGGAGTTCAAGAGGGTCAACCTCGCCTGCACGAACAGCTTGCACCATGTCAAAAACACTCTTTGCAAGACTTTCAGTTCTGCTCACAATCTTTCACTTCCTATTGTGCCTTGAATTTTGGGCTCTCAATTATTATAGAGGGATCAACTCCATTTGGAGAAACTACACCTAATATCTTATCAGCATGTTTCAATAGATGCGTACTCTTTGCAGGAGTCAGTATTATGAACTGACTACTTCGAGACGCATCATGAAATAGACGGCTAACCAACTCTGTGTTTGTTGCATCAAGGAATGTGTCAACTTCATCCATCACATAGACAGGCGCTGGATTGAATCTTTGAAGAGCAAGTATCAATCCAATCGCAATTAGAGATCTCTCTCCACCTGAACCTGCACTGATATCACCAAAACCCTCAGTTTTAATTCTTGATTTGAATTCAACTCCATAGTTTCCATCTCTTATTGCAAGAGCGAATTTGACACTTCCTGGAAATTGAACACGTCCCAATACTTCGTTCACACCTTTCTCCACTTTTCGAAGAGTTTCATTCATGCCATTATGATATTGCTCTCTAATGCTACGAACAGCAGACTCAGCTTCATCAAGCTCTTCACCGAGCTCAGAAACACGTTTGACGAGTTCATTGAGTCTTCCTTTCAATTGATTCTCTGTATGTGCTACTGTTTCCGAAACATCTTGGTAGTCATCAAGAATGTGTCTAAGTTTGATGAGTTCATTTCTGACAATGTCAATATCTCGAATGTTATCTGGCTTGGTCTTCCCTTGAAGATCTTGTTCAACTAATTCTATATCATACTCTAGGTTTGTTAGTTGTCTTTTTGATTGCAGAACCTCAAGTTTCCTTGTCTTAACAAGTAGATTGAGTTCAATTAACCGTTCACTAAATGTGCGAATCTTATTCCTTATTTCAGAGATATTGTCTTTGATCTGTGATTGCTTATTCTTTGCATTCTCTCTATCTCTACGCATAGATTCTATATTCTCAAGAATTGATGAAACTGTATTCTTTGATTGTTTGATTTCTAAACGTAGGTCAGTTAGACTACTTGATATTATCTCAATAACCTCTCTGACTCTTTTAAATTCCTGCCGCTTAAGCTCTTCATCCTTCTCAGAAGCATGAGCTTTGTTGTCTAATTTTGTCAAGTCACTCTGAAGTCGTCTATGTTTGGTTCGTATTGCTGATTCCTGTCCTACCAATCTACTCCGTTCAGGAGGCTGTGTGCTATCTAATTTTCTTAGGTTTCTCTCAGCTTTCCCATAATCTCGTTGTAGATCCTTCAATTCATTATCAATAGTCACGATTCTTTCTTGGAGTTCCGGAATACTCTCGTTTAGCTTTCGACGGCGTTCCCATGTTGAGCCCCAGCGAGTCATCTGACTGATCAGTTCCATTGCTTCCTCTCGTTCGTTTGAGAGAATTTCCAATCTTGCCATAATGTCTGTGACATGTTTTCGCTCTACTGTAAGGTCTTTCTCCATCTTTGTCATCTGTGTCTGAAGTGGTGCAGTTGAAACCAATCCTGATGGTTCACTTTTTGGATGATTAACTATTTGTTCGTTGTTCGGTATAGTGACAGATCCATCTTGTGTGACAACTCTAAGATTTTGTTTTATTGCTAATCGAGATGCAACTTGAGAGTTCTTGACAAGTAAAAAATCACCAAACACTCTACTTAGGAGAATCTGGACCTCTGCTTTTGCATTAAGTCTGTCCCATAACCAGTCCTCTACTCCTACTCCTTGAGGCAATTCAGGTTTCTGACGTGGTTTTTCATCTCTTAGGAGGATTATTGGAGAAGGGGCTTCCTCCTTATTTCTGAGTTTAAGTAAAAGTTGATAGTCGGAATAGTCTGTTGTAATAAATGCCAATGGAAGGTTGCTTGATAGAACTCCCTCAACTGCAGCAGAAATATCATCATCAGCTGTAAAGAGGCTAATGAGTGGTCCTTTCACAGTTTCTAAATTATGCTCTTGAATTGCTTGATCAAGAGATCGAACTGACTCAGGTATGCGTTTAGACGATTCTGATAACCTGATTTTGATGTCATCAATATCTTTCTGAAGTTGGGCTACCAGACTGTTTTTTCTGAATCTTTCTTCATTTAGAGTAGTAATCTCCCGTTCTAGCTGAGATTTCCTGTGTTCTAGCTCTTTTGCATCTGTTTCTTCTATTCTATCCCATATATGTGACCATTTACTTTCTATTGCTTGCAGTTCTGCCTCCTCGATCTGAAGTCTCTCACGGAGACTTCTCATGAATAGATCTTTACCTTCTATTTCGGCTTGAAGCGCTTTGTAGTGACCATGTGCTTCAGCTCTTCTGGTGTTCCATTCAGCGAATGCTGCTAGTTCATCCTGTATTCTGGTTCGTTCCTCCTCTAACTCCTTAATCTCCTCACGGAGTTTCTTCTGCTGTTCCATATAACGTTCTCTTGCAGCAGACAGTCTTTCCAAATCTTCTTTCAGCTTCTCCTCTTTTCGTTTCTCGAGCTTCAAATTATTCTCAAGATGTCGAAGCTCAGTTATGTGCTTCTTAGAATCTCCCTCAAGCTTTGCAAGGTTCCTTTCTTCTTCGTCAATCTTTGCATCAATTCGACCGAGTTCTGAATGAATGTTTGATATTCTTGTTTCAAGATCCGTGCTCTCATTCTCCAGTTCAGAAACCTGTTCCTCGATTGACCTTTGCTCCTCTAGTACACTTACGAGACCAGACTCTTTGGTTTCAATCTCATTCTTTGTCTGCTTTATTCTATTCACGAGGTCTTTGAAACTCGCCCACAGCAGTTCATGTTCTATCTCCCTCTCTTGATTTTGCAGAGCTCTCTTTTTCTCAAGTCTGGAGAGATCGTGTTGGAGTAGCTCTAATTCTCGTTCAACTGTTCTTGACTCTGTAAGTGCAGCATCGAGCTTTTGGCGACTCTGGATGACTTCGGTTTCCTGGAGTCCAATCCTATCACGAAGAGCGTCAAGTCCTGTTCCCTCTTCCACAAGTTGCCTTACTTCAAAAGGATCCATTTCTCGGATTGCGTTGATTCTCTCCTGTGGCATGAATATCAGTGGGTTGTCTGTTTCAAGTCCTAGAGAGCTTATCATCTGCTTGTGTTCTGCTGCTTTGACTCGTTTCCCATCTACATATGCACGGGGTATGCCATCTCTGTCAATCCTTCTTAGGAATTTGCGGCTCTGTCCATTTACTTTTACAGAAATTTCAACCTCTGCAGCGTTTGCACCATGTCGGATGAAATCACTCCATTTGCTATACCGATTTTCTCTTTGATTAGAACCTAGTGCGAATTTTAATGCGTGGAAAATTGAAGTCTTCCCTGAACCATTTGGTCCTGCTAATACTGTGAGTCCTCTATCGAACTCCACTCTTCCTTTATAGAAGGATAGGAAATTCCCCAGTCTAACTGATTCGATATTTACTGTTATTTCACTCATCTATTATCTTCCCATTATTCTATGAAGTCGATCGCTGTTCTTTTTAGCTCTGAGAAGTCTTGTTAGCCGATCCTCGGCAGAGCCATTCAGAAGGAACGGATGCCTACTGAGAAACTCGCGGTCCTTGGCAGACAAAGGCAATCCTTCATTCAAAACCTCAATCACACGTTGAGTTTCAGCATAGTCTTCTCCTACGGCCAAAAGGTAGAGCTGGTCCAGAAACTCTTCTGGATATTCTTCAATCAGTTTACTAATTTCTGGTTGACGAGTGCCCCTTGTCTTTCGGATTAATTCATCAAGAAATTTGGTGTCACCAAAGGCGGCAACTCTGCTTTGCTCAATAAGCTCCTCAACCTTCTCTCTTGACATTTCTCCACTTTTAGTCATCTCTTGCATGTATAAGCTCATTGCAAGATGCTTCACATCTGAGAAACCCCACCCATCGGTAAGTTCTGCAATCACTGAAACATCGAATTCATCACGACCCTTCAGAACTTGTTCAAGCACACGAACTCTATCATCAAAGGTTGCCCCTTCAATAATATAGGTCCTATCGAATAATGAGAGCAATTCTCTCTCTATCTGATCTGGTCTTGTTGATGCAGCAATAGTGATTACTTCCTCTGCACTCCACCTAGTGGTTTTGATTTCTTCCTGAATAACCACAGATTGAATGGAATCTCTGGGTGCAATAGCTTCTAGCTTTCCTATATAGAGTAATGCAGGTGAATTTCTACGAGCGAACTCAAACCCTTCTCTAAGTGCATCACTACTCCTTTTATTCTCATCAAGAACTCCTTCCATCTTGAACTGAATGATTTTTATTGGCACCTCCCGTGCGAGAAAGTATGGAAATGCACAAAAATCACAACCTGAAGGTCCTAGAAGTAAAACTCTTCCACCAAACTCAAGTCCCCGCTCGTCCATCTTGGTTTTTAGCGCATCGTACCGTTTGATAATTTGAAGAAACTCGGAGGCAAAGTTTACAACAGAGTATTGGTCTATCTGCTCCTTTGGAACCTGCTCCGGTGTGATTAGGGTCACAGTTTCAATGAATCTTTTTCCTTCGCCCAACCTTGAACCACCCCACTGAGTGCTGGCTTCTCGGTCGTTACCCTGAAAGCATATTACATCTTCGGACATAGTACAATTCCGCGCCGAACTATATTGTCACTATATGCTTCGAGTATCATTCTCTGCCAATCTTGCTAGAGGTTTACTTCTTTCCAGTTCTTAATCGGAAAGAAGAGATAATCCACACTGGGATGGCAACTCCCAACCAGATAATGGCGTCACCGATGGTTGCCAAGACATAGTTCTGGCCACTAGGATCCAGCCAGAGCTGCCCCAAGGTCATCATTTTAACTATTGGGAATATCAATAAGAAACCAAAGATTCTTTGGAGCGCCACCTCATTTACTCTGGATGCATATCTAGGTCCTATCATGCCCCCAACTATCATTCCAATGCCCATTGTCAAACTATAATACAAGAAGATACTCAGTTGTTCAGTTTGCATTAAATAGATGTAGTTAATCACAGAACCCACAGAAGTCGTGAATATCATAGTGAACATTGATGTAGCTGCAGCTACAATCATCCTGAATCTCAAGATGATACATAACACTGGTACAATGATAGTTCCACCACCAAGACCTAGTAATCCTGCTGAAACTCCAGCCATAAAGATTGCTAATATTGCCGCTGCTAGTTTCTTTTTAGTTAATTCCGAAAATCTTAACCTCTTCATAATACCATTATCGTTTTTCCTAGTGTCACTTATAGCAAAAAGCAATTTTAGAGCGATTGGGAATAATATTATTCCAAAAACATAGCGCAGGACATGCGCATGAGCAGCAATGGTTCTGAAAACGATACCAAAATAAGTACCCGGTATTGTAGCAACAACCGAAAGGACACCTACCCTATAGTCTATCAGGTGGGGATTATGTCTATAATAAGCTCCCGTGCTTACGACTGCTACAAAGAGGGCTGAAAGTAGGGATGCTGCAGATGCAATCTCCGCAGTGAGTGCAAACAGAATGATGAGAAGAGGAGTCTTGAAAGCACCCCCACTGATTCCGGTCATTGCAGCGACGATTCCTATAGCAACTGAAATCCCCACAATAAGAACGAATTCAATAATGAGTTCCTGCACAAGAATCAGTCCTGATTTGCTGTTCCTTTAGATAACCACATCAAATGCCTCCACTATGCGCATCTCTGTCCCTTTTGTGTGTTGTGACTAGCATCATTCGCGCCGTTCTGTGCGAGGTTCATAAGTGTTAAGACTGACAATATCTCGTGGTAGGTGGTTCCAATGAGTCAGAGTGAGAAGCTTCGAGGACTGGTTCTGAAAGTTATGTCCACTGTAGAGAGTAGAGGTCTCTTTGTTCACTCGTCAGACCTTGAGATAAAATATAATGATCCTAGTTCCAAGAAGCCATCAGTAAAATCAACCCGATTCCCCTTGATTGTTGGATCGTGTATCCTAAATGCACTAGTTCCTAGGTCCGCGATGCTTCTTGTTGGTGGACATGGAGGCGGGAAAACAACACTTGTCAAACTATTAGGTAGAATGATGACTGGAAGGTCTCTCAATGAGATTGAGGATGGAATTCTCCGTGGACATCCAATGTTAACTGAAGAGAAGATGGTCGCAACACTGAAACCTGGGCCTTTGATGAAAGAGGGTATTGAGTTAGTTGTCTGGCGTCAATTTGTAACAGATTTCTGGAAAATTATCGATGAGGTGAATAGGCTCACCCCACATGCTCAAAATATTCTGCTCTCTCTTCTAGCAGAGGGTGAGGTCAAATACTATGATGAGATAAAACGTTGTGAAGAGTACTGTCTTTATGCGACATTGAATCCAACGGATGCTGGAACATTCGATGTTGGACCACCATTTCTGGATAGATTTGGAATAGCTGTTCCAATCACAATGCCAAGTGTAAATGATTTGGAGCTCATTCTCGCTACCAGAGATGAGCGACTCTTTGGTTTTGATGAACTCTGGCAGGTTCCCGCAGTTCTCACAGAAGAGAATTTGTTAACAATCTGGAATCTAGCTGACAAGGTGCATGTGTCATCTGAGGCGTCTGAGTTCATGCGATCACTCGTGAGAGAGTTTGGAGCATGCATTCGGGTTGATAAGAGTCAAGCCTCAGGTCTTACTGTTGAAACCGGTCTTTGTGATGGCTGTCATTTTGATACAGCCAAGAGTGTCTGTAATAAGGTGATAGTCCCTCTGAGTGTCCGTGCTGCAAAGGATCTCAATAGATACTCTAAAGCTGCTGCATGGTTGGTCGGAGCACAAGAAGTCACAGTGGAGATGGTAAAGTCTTTAGCTCCCCTTGTCTTTTGGCATCGTACACAATTCACTAGAAATGAACTGGAACGTTCCCCCTATTATGGAGATGTCTATGCTTATGCAACCCATCTTGTTGAATTAGCAGCATCTAGATTTGTGCAACGGGCACCAGCAATTGCTATTATGGACAAACTGAAGCAAGGCCAAGAGAGTAAAGACGCATTTGATGAACTCAAAGAGATGGCAAAAAGCGATCTTCTAGTTCGTTTGGATTATACTTCATTAGCAAAACAACTGAGAAGGCCTGGATACACTAAGACAGTGAAGGATATTGATAAGGGTATTAAAAACCATGATGTGGATGAGCTGACGAAGATATATGATAACCTGCTAATCGATACTGAGTTTCCAAATAGGAGCATGCTTATGAAACAGGTTTCAGATGCTCTTCATAGGCTCACTTTAACTCAATTTGCGATAACCTTTGACCAATGGCAAGATCTCTGGACTTTAATCAGCATTCAATATCCAAAATTGACTAGTGTTCTCAAAGAAACTCTCTCCCCTCCAAAGAGGAAAGTTGTTCGAAACGATGGGCTTACTGTTGTAATCTACACGACTGGTGACTCCCCTGATTCTGCAGTATTTCTCGAGATTTCTGGAGGTACAGATGCGTTGAATCTAAAGAAAGAGATTCAGAAACAGATAGGAGAGTAATCTATTATGTCGAGAGTTTCTACCGATTCCTCCTCAAATAGTGATTTTATAGAATTAGCACAACGAGCGTGGGAACAAGCTCTCATTGATTTCTATCATCCTCCCCTTCCAGAACCAGAGATAGAGAATATAGCAGATGCAGCAAGTTTCTTCTATATTGATTCCGAGAGTTGGACAATTCACCTCAATACTGCAGGTGTCCCTCATTATATGGATGCCAATGAAGCAGAGCCATATTTGAGGTCAGTCTGTCATCACGAGATTCAGCACTATCTTCTTTGTCCTTATGATGGAGTTACCAATGGGTTTATGTTTGCTGCAGCTCGAAGAAAGGTCAACGATTCAACAGCAATGTTTGTCTGCAATCTCTTTGCTGATTTAGTTGTTGATTCCAAGCTGTTGAAAAAGTATCCATTATTGACACACAGTCGTATCAATGCGTCAATCCATGAATCTGCTCTTAGAGTGCGAGAACATAGTCCACTCTGGATTCTGATAGTTGCTACTTATCGGGCGATGTGGGGATTTCCAATTCCTGCTCTAGCTAAGGTTGATGAATCCACATCCACAGCTGCAACCGCAATCGCTAATGTCGCTTGGAAGTCTATTGATAATGAGATGCGATGGGCAAAAGCCTGCGAAAAGATAGCTAAAATCATTGCGGATTGGATGCCTCAAGATAATGAACAACTACCTGGATGTGGGCTAGATAAATCAGGAAAAGAAACAGCTGGAGATACAACAGCAGACAGAATCACTATCTGGATCCCACTTGATGTAGATGCAATAATGGGTAATCCAATTGAGGTCAGAAATGGCGACTTGGCTCGTAAATGCTTGCAGAAAGAGTCATCTACGGACCAAGAAGCTGAGCTGGAAGATTTAGCTATAGATGTTGAACAACGTGGTGGTAATCTCGAAGACCTAGAGGGTGTTTATCTAGCCGCTGGATTTGGTGACCCTCGAGAATCATGGATTCGTTTCTGGTATCGCGCTAAAGCGAAGGGTTTGTTGCAGTTTGATGTGAAAGAACGAAAATACTCAGGTAGTTCTCCCCTCTCCCCTCAAACTTGGCGCATGGGTGACCCCATTGAGGACTTGGATATTGTTCAATCACTCCAATCTTTCCCAATAATAATACCTAACATTTCTACTCGAAAATGGCTGAAAACAATGTCAGATGGAACGACTCAGTCTAAGTCATTTCCAGATATGCTTGTGGTGATTGACTCCAGCGGTTCAATGACTTGGGGAATGAACCCGAAGTCAATCAGTGGTCCATATCACACAGCATTGGTCGCAGCTTTCGCTTCAATAGATGTAGCGTGGAGAATGGGTTCCAGAATAGCTGCAATCAATTTCTCAAGTGATAGCAGAGCAAGTAAATGGTCCACTTCTAAGGTTGAGATTGAACGTACTCTACTCACCTATCAGGGAGAAGGTACAGTTGCTCCCGTGAAAAAAATCACTGAATTATGTCAATCAGCTGAATCAAATGTCATGGTGGTTATTATGACTGATGCTGAAATCGTCAACTGGGAGAAGTTTGTGGACTTGGTTCGTAACCTTACCAACCAAGGTCATAGATTGTTCTTATTTCATATTTCTGCTAGTCGCGAGAAAAAGAGCTTAGCCCAACGAGCCTTGGAAGATGCTGGTGCAGTTATATATCCAATCAAGTCTGTGAAAGACTTACCTGGTCTAGTCATTAGAGAAGTACGCAATATGTACCGACTATAATTCTCCTTATACACTACCCAAACGCTTATCTCAGTCATGAGGTCGCAACGCACGTCACTCGGACCGAACCGAGCCCTCTAGAGGCAGTGATTTCATGTATAAGATCCTCTTCAAACAGGTCTTGAATCCCGTCACAAAAATGATGGTCATTGACGCTCCAGAAATCGCTAAGGTGTGTAAACCCGGTCAGTTTGTCATGATACGAGTTAATGAAACTGGAGAGAGATTTCCTCTCACGATTGGCGACTTTGACCGAGAAAAGGGCACTATCACAATTGTTTTTCAAGAGGTTGGTAAATCAACCATGCTACTAGGAAGTCTAGGGAAAGGCGATGAGATTCTAGATTTTGTGGGTCCTCTTGGGAAACCCTCTCCGACAGACAAGAAGTACGGAACAGTCGTTGCAATCGGTGGTGGATGCGGAAGTGCAATTGTATTTCCAGTTGCTAGAGCTTTCAAGGAGGCTGGGAATTTTCTTATCACAATCAATGGTGCTCGGAGTATGGACCTTCTTCTTTATAGAAACGAAATGGAAGAAATCAGTGATGAAACCTATGAAACCACTGATGATGGATCATGTGGAGTACATGGATTCGTGACCACGGTTCTTTCTGATTTGATCTCTCAAGGTCGACAAATTGATCTAGTCTTTGCCGTGGGCCCCGTTCCCATGATGAAGTTTGTATCGAAGACCACTGAAGCAAAGAAGATACCCACTTTAGTGAGCCTCAATAGCATAATGGTTGATGGGACTGGAATGTGTGGCGCTTGCCGTGTCAATGTTGGTGGACAGATGAAATTCACCTGTGTTGATGGACCTGAGTTTGATGGTCATCAGGTTGACTTTGATGAGCTTATGGGACGTCTGAATGCATATCTTGAGCAAGAGGCTATTTCTGAGAAACAATGGGTTGAAGAGCATGGAGGTACAGCTTAATGTCGGAGGAGACGGGACAAACTACCACAAAGAAACGTGAGCGGCCTCCGCCGACAAAGAAAGTTCCTATGCCAGAACAAGACCCAATTCTGAGAGGTAAGAATTTCCAGGAGGTAGCTCTTGGCTATACTGCTGAGCAGGCAGTAGAAGAGGCTAACAAATGCCTGCATTGCCGCAACCCAAAATGCATCAGTGGTTGTCCAGTAGAAGTCGATATCAAAGAATTCATTGAACTCATTCGAGAGAAGAAATTCATGGAAGCTGCTCTCAAAATCAAGGAAACCAATAGTCTACCGGCTATTTGTGGTCGTGTATGTCCTCAAGAAACTCAGTGCGAAGCACCCTGCATTTATGGTATCCGAAATGAACCAATTGCAGTTGGTCGTCTTGAGCGTTTTGTTGCAGATTACGCACGGGCACATGGCGAACCGCTTCCAAAGTTGCCTAAGAAGAATGGAAAGAAGATTGCTGTCATTGGTTCGGGTCCTGCCGGTCTGACCTGTGCTGGTGATCTCATAAAACTAGGTTATGATGTCACAATTTTCGAAGCTTTCCACAAGCCTGGAGGTGTTCTTATTTATGGAATACCTGAGTTCAGGTTACCTAAGGAAATTGTTACCGCTGAGGTGGAATACCTCGAGAGGATTGGCGTCGAAATCAAATATAACCATGTCATTGGTAAGATTAGAACTGTAGTCGAATTGATGAATGAAGATGGTTATGACGCGGTCTTCCTTGGGACTGGAGCTGGTGCGCCTAACTTCATGAGAATACCTGGAATGAATCTGGTTACAGTATTTTCAGCAAATGAGTTCCTAACCAGAGTGAATCTGATGAAAGCATACGAATTTCCTAAATATGATACCCCTGTTCGAATTGGTAATCGTGTTGCTGTCATAGGCGGTGGAAATGTCGCCATGGATGCTGCGAGAACATCCCTTCGATTAGGAGCAGAGGAAGTCATTATTGTCTATAGGCGCTCTCGAGATGAACTTCCAGCTCGTCTTGAGGAAGTACACCATGCAGAGGAGGAGGGCGTGCAATTTCGTCTTCTCACGAACCCGACTGAGGTAATAGGAAATGAGAGGGGTGAAGTCATTGGGATGCAATGCATCAAGATGGAACTTGGGGAGCCAGACGATTCTGGAAGGGCTCGTCCTATACCTATTGAAGGATCTGAGTTCATAATGGATGTGGACACGGTAATCGTTGCTATTGGTAACTCTCCTAATCCAATTATCCCACAGACTACCCCTGGCCTTGAAGTCACTCGATGGGGCACCATAGTCATAGACGAAGAAACAGGTATGACCACTCTTCCTGGAGTTTTCGCTGGAGGAGATATCGTCACAGGTGCCGCTACAGTAATCAGTGCGATGGGTGCTGGCAAGCGAGCAGCTCGGGGAATTCACAAGTACATCTTTGATGAATAGATACTCTTTGGAGCTCACTATGAGCTCCTATGTTTCATTTTTCTACATCTATCTCACAGAAAACACTTGATTGATTTACTTCGACAATCTCGGCTTTTAGTTCTAATAATGAAGTGAGTGCTAGGAAGTCTTCTTCACGAAACGTTGTTGATTTGAATCCATCCTTGCAAACAATGATTCCTTTTTTGGTTTCATTCCAGTCAATCTCCCCCAAGAGCCCTTCCTTTGCTTGGACCACAAACCATTCGAGTCTATGTTTCCAAAATTTGTCTGAGTAGCTTGAGAAGAAACATTTTCCTCCATTCTTGGTCACCCGGATAGATTCCATAACTAATTTCTTTGGTTCAATTTTAAACGCTGAAATTCCATTCTGAATGCAGATGGTCTTGTGGAAGGTATTATCATGGAATCCAAGAGTAGCAGCATCCATTTGGTATAGGTGACACCTAGACTTTTTCTGTAACAACACTTTTGCTAATTCAAGGCTGCTCTTTGAACTATCAATACCCGCAACCATGTGAGATCTGCCCGCAAGATGTTCAAGAACCCTGCCATAACCACACCCAAGCTCAAGTACATCATCAGTTTGATCAATGTGTGTTAGGACATGTGTAATCTCCGCCTCCAAATATTCAACAACCCGTGATGATGCTATATCATAACATTTCTTCAGCTTGTTCGCAGAGAGTTTTGATTCATAGTATTGATCTGTCAATCAAGTTCCTATCCTCGATAAATCCAATGGTGATGAATTTTCCGAGCTGAGAATGAATTGATATAGGGGGTCGTCCACAGGATACACATTCCCAATCTGAGCGTGAAGGATATGGAGAAGAATCCAATCACAACTGAGGAAATGCGCATTCTTGAATTAAACGCGCAGTATCTTGGTGTGACTCATAGCATGCTGATGCAAAATGCTGGTCGTGAAGTGGCTCGAGTCGTCGAAAGTACATCAAAGGTTGAAGGAAAACATATTGTTATAGTGTGTGGCCTTGGTGGAAACGGAGGCGATGGAATTGTCGCCGCTAGATATCTTGATGAAGCGGGTGCAAATATTGATGTTCACCTTCTTGGGGATGCGAAAACAATTACGAATAGAGATACACTCCACAATTGGGATATTCTGAACAATCTTCATGATATCTTAAGTTCTGAGTTGTTAACAGAATCTGCTGTAAAATCATGCAAGTCAATTAAGGAAGCTGATATCCTAATAGATGGAATTATGGGATTTGGTCTTCGTACAAAACTAAGAGAACCACTGTTTTCAGCTGTGAAAGTAATCAACCAATCTCCAGCTATCAAGTACTCAATTGATGTTCCTAGTGGAATTGATTCTGAAACAGGAGTTGTTCATGGTGTTGCAGTCAAAGCGGACCATACAATAGCACTTCATGCATCAAAAGTTGGAATGAGCCATGCTAAGGACTATATTGGGAAACTTCATGTTGTTTCGATTGGCATTCCAAAAGAGGCAAAATATACCTGTGGTCCTGGAGATCTGATTCCCTTCAAACAACTACGCACAGCTCATTCAAAGAAGGGGGATTTTGGTCGAATACTTGTTGTAGGGGGAAGTGATGTTTATTCAGGAGCACCAGCACTCGCAGGAATGGCAGCTCTTAGAACTGGTGCTGACCTCGTGAGTGTATTGGCTCCTGATCCAGTTGTTTCAGCTATTAGATCGTATAGTCCAAATCTAATGGTAAGAAGTATGGGAACTCAGTTGTTGCTCCCAGAAACAGTGACCAATGTTGTGGAACTTGCCAACCAAGCTCATGTTGTTGCTTTAGGTCCGGGTCTAGGATTAGAACAACAGACAAAAGTTGCTGTCACCTCTATTGTTGAACAACTTGTAAAGTCGAAGAAACCGCTAGTTCTTGATGCTGATGGTCTCAAGGCTTTGGCATCTTCTGAGCTCAAGCTGAATCCTGAAATATCTGTCCTAACACCTCACTGGGGGGAGTTGTCTATTCTGATGGATGAGAATTTAGGGGATGCAACATTGCTACCTAATAGAGTTGACCAAGCAGCCGCTTGTGCAAAGAAGTATAATTCAGTCATACTTCTAAAAGGTCCAATTGATGTGATAGCTGATCCTGATGGACAAATAAAGCTGAATAGAACTGGTGTCCCTGCGATGACAGTTGGTGGAACTGGTGATGTGTTGACTGGTATTGTAGCTGGCTTATTAGCAGGTAATTCTTCCGCATTTCGAGCTGCAGCAGCAGCAGCTTTTATTTCCGGAGTAGCTGGAGAGTTGGCTTTTAACGAGCGTGGTGACCATATCGTGGCAACTGATTGCATTGAAAACATCCATTGTGTCTTCGATAGATGATAGGACAACTTATCCTACTATTGTATTACTGGCATTTGTTCAAGTAGAGCTCGTGCAACTTGTTTGTTTTCCGGGTTAACCGGAATCCAGACAATCCCTACATTTGGTTGACCATAGAGCACTACTGATTTATCCGAAGCAAGAAGAACAGCGGGAAAACCCATCAAATCCTCCTCTCCTTCCACCAAGACCAAAGAGTTTGCTTCATCATGAATGGCTGTATCGATAACAGACCATGCCTCTGGATAAATGACCGCAGGGGGATTGTATATTGTGTAAATTATGTCTCCAGTAAAACGCTCTTCAAAAGGGCCTCGCTTAGTAATACCATCCACAATCATGACATGCGGTGTATATCTCTCTGCGAGTATTGTGCCAACAGTCACGTCTCCAACAGCAATTACACACTCAGGTGAATCATCCTTTAGTTTTGACACAACTCTTTTCTCAGGTTCTCCATCTACTGCTGCGAATACTTCACCCTTTGGAGCTTTCAAACCTGATCTCCCTTTCAACGGGAGTTCCCTTGGTGGTTCACTTGTTCCTCTTAGGCGGCGTCCCTCTCTGTCTATTTCTCCCAAGCGAATCCTGGCTGATGCTAGCTTCCCTCCATCATGAGCACGAACAGGCTTTAGGTATTCCATTGTGTCATTCATACCCATTTTCTTTTTTCTAATGTCTAATGCACCAGCTTCAATCTCAGTACAACAAGGGCCTTCATACATCATGAATGTGACATCTTCTTTAATTGACAAAAGATCATCGAATTTTGTAACAGTCTTGACTGATACACTATTTTCAAGTTCGGTTCTTTGTAGATAGTCCTTCAAGTTTTTTTCTCGGATTTCAATTGGTTGAATAAGCTTTTCAAGTTCAAGGCCTTTACCTACAAGCTCACCGCCAGTGACACAAGCGATTGGATTTGGCATCTCGGAAAGTCGGTCAATCATAACCTGATGTCCAATATGAAGGCGGTCAAATAGGTTGAGACCCCAAGTACTAACCATCTATTTCACAACACTCTTTCCCTACTGGAGCACTTAATATCTTGCTTGATTTAGATAATCAACCTATAGGTTTGACTTCAACACTTGAAACACTTAATACACACGTTTCACTTGAACCCTACAGAATATTGACAAGTGCCGAAGGTGAAAATACTAGCAGTTGCAGATGTTCATAGCCCAAGATATCTTCAAGAGTTTATCACAGCTCTAGACCAACATGAACAACCAGATGTGTTCTTGTTTGCAGGGGATATGATAAATCGGGGAAATGCAGAGGAGTACAAAAAGGTACTAGATATTATTGAGAGGAGATTCGGTGATACACTTCCTATTGTAGGTTGTTTTGGTAATGAGGAGTATAATGAGGTTCGAAAAGAAATATTCTCAATTGTGGGAGATCGAATGATTCTTCTGGATGAGAAGTCAATCATTTTGGAATCAAATAGTTTGAAAGTTGGAATTGTTGGCACTCAGGGTTCTCTTGACAAAGCGACAAGCTGGCAACGAAGAAACATTCCTAGTGTCAAAGGTGTATTTGAACGAAGGGCAAAGAGAGCATCATCCCTCTTGAAGAAGATGAAGGACAAGGCAGACCATCGAATTCTCTTGATGCATTATAGCCCCTGTCTGGAAACCTGTGAGGGTGAAGACACCAAAGCATTCTCTTGGCTTGGTAGTAGAAAATTCTACACTGTAGTTGTTGAACAACAACCTGACTTAGTTGTTCATGGACATGTTCACAATTCTACTAGACATGAAGTGAGAATAGGTTCAACAATAATCAGGAATGTAGCGTTGCCAGCTGTTGGATCAATCACAGAGTTGAACCTTTGGAATGCTAACCTAGTCTGAAGGATTGAGAATGAGTCCGGTCAAGATTGCTGCTGTAGCAGATGTCCATAGTCCACGATTTCTCGACGATTTCAAAAACGCTCTTTCCAATTGTACTCCACCTGATCTCTTACTTTTTGCAGGTGATATGATCAGTCATGGCAAAGCAGAGGAATACATCAATGTCTTAGATGTTGTAGACTCTGAGTTGGGTTCTGGTTTCCCAATCATTGCTTGTTTTGGGAATGAGGACCCCGTAGAGATAAGTGATGAAATTCAATTCAATATAAAAGATAGACTAGTTTTCTTGGATGAAGAATTAATCACACTCTCATTAACTGATTATCAAATCACAGTAGTTGGAATATCTTCAGTCAGTTCTGAGTTGTATGAAGCTCAATCAAAAGATATTGCAGAAATACGAGCCAACTTTGAGGATCGTTCATTACGTGTTTCAAAACTTCTTCAAGATGCATCCAAGGCTTCGGACCTTGTCGTTCTTTTGATGCACTTCAGTCCGCTTCTTGAGAATATTTCTGCCGAGTTCTCGTGGTGGATATCAAAAGCAGTGGAAAAAGCTCCACCTAATCTGATTGTTCATGGTCATGTCCATGACTCAATAAGAACTAAGATAAAGATAGGGTCCACGATTATTAGAAACGTAGCCCTTCCTGCAACTCATTTCGTCACAGAACTACTTTTTTGATCTTTCTTCAAGTCATGTCCTGTGACTTTCATCGTGGGCTCAAACTTGTACCCGTATACAATGACCCCACCGTGTCCAAACTCCTTGATTTTTCGGAAGCACGCCCGAACTCGCATCCCGATTTTCACATCTTCTGGGTCAACATTGACAATCTGAGCAGTAAGTCGAGTTCCTTCATCAAGCTCAACCTGGGCTATCACATATGGGATTTGTCGTTTGAAATCCTCTGGTGCTTGGCGTACTATGGCGAACGAATAAATCGAACCAAGTCCCTTAAACTGATAATCAACAAGTCTACCTTTTCGCCGACATTCTGGACAAACAGGTCTCGGTGGGAAATAGAAGGTTTTACATGTTTCACATTTGTTCCCCTGAATATTATAGATTGATCTGATTCTTCTCCAGACTCCAGCTACTCCTTGTTCAGCCATTTTTCTTCATCTCCCAAGAATGTGCACAATTGATGTTGCCCCTGTACCGCCTATATTAACTGCAAGTGCTTTTTCTGCCCCATCAACTTGCCGTTTCTCAGCATCACCTCGAAGTTGGAGTGCTAGCTCTACTATCTGCGCTACACCTGTCGCCCCAACTGGATGACCTCTCGCCTTAAGCCCTCCAGAGGTGTTGACGGGAAATTTACCGCCAATCTCAGTGATGCCTTCATCCAATGCTTTTCCACCTTCTCCTTTCTTAGCAATTCCTACATCCTCAGTGAGGATGATTTCGCCAATGGAAAAGCTATCGTGAAGCTCAAACACATCTATATCTGTAATTTCTAGCATTGCTTCTTGCAGTGCTGATCTTGTCGATTTTATAACAGCATCCATCCTGGTGATGGATGGTCGATCATGAAGCGCTAATGTATCGCTATTTTGTTCAGAAGCTTCGATATACACTGGAGTGTCAGTGTACTTCTTTGCAAGATCTTCACTACACATTACGAGCCCAGCAGCTCCATCAGTAATTGGCGCTGAGTGAAGAACTCTTAGCGGATCGGCAAGGAGACCAGAATTCATAACCACCCCGATGGGCACTGGGCGTTGGAACTGAGCCCAAGGATTATGGGCTGCATTAGCATGATTCTTTACTGTTGGCTTTGCAAGTTGCTCCTCAGTCGTTCCATATTCCATCATGTGCCTACGCGCCATAAATGCATAGAGTGCTGGAAATGTAGCTCCAAACATGCCCTCCCATTCCCAGTCAGCAGCAACTGAGATTGTGTTCATAGCTTCTGTCTGGTTAACATCACTCATCTTTTCAGTACCAAGGACAAGCATTACTTTATGTTCTCCAGACTTGATAGCCATGTACGCATGTCTAACAGCAGCGCCTCCACTTGCACATGCAGCCTCCACACTATATGCTGGCATATCACCAAGTCCACCCATATCCGCAGCTTGAGCACCTAGATGTTCTTGACCTGTGAATCTCCCTGCGCTCATGTTTCCAATTACTATACCATCAATATCCGCCCCACGAACTCCAGAGTCAAAGATTGCATACATACCAGCTTCTAACGTGATATCTCTAAGGTTCTGATCCCACAGCTCGCCAAATTTATTCATTCCAACTCCAATAATAGCTACTCTATTACTCATAATTACACCTCCATGTCAGTCTTTGATTTTCCGCCGGTATTTGGCATATATTGAATAATCAACATACGTCTTCCGTTCAATATAATCATCGACGGTTGGTACTTCTCCTCGTCTATCCTCAATAGCATCCTCAACAGTTATTGAGAATGCATCGCTTCCTGCTCCAGAACCATATGCAACCATGAATATCCTGGATTCAGGCTTAGCAATATCAAGAATTCTGGCTAGTCCAATCATGGCTGAACCTGAGTAGGTATTTCCAATATAACGAACAACAAGACTATCCTCTAGCTTCTCAGGTGGGACATTGAGTTCTGCTCCCATTGCTAATGGGAATTTGCCATTTGGCATGTGAAAGACAAAGTAATCGTAGTCATCAACAGTTGTATTTGTTTTCTTGAAGAGTGATTTTGCACCTTCACCAACATGTCTAAAGTATGCTGGCTCTCCTGTGAATCGTGCACCGTGGCTTGGGAAGTCTTCTCCTTCGCGTCTCCAGAAGTCTGGGGTGTCAGTTGTGAACGATACTGTTTCGTTTATCGTTGCGATGATATTTTTCATACCAATTAGAAATGCAGCTCCGCCTGCAGCAGCGGAATATTCCAATGCATCTCCAGGTCTCCCCTGTGCTGTATCAGAACCAATTGCCAGCCCAATCTTAATCATCTTAGACTTGACAAGACCCATAGTTGTTTGTATTGCTGCAGTTCCTGCCTTACAAGCAAATTCATAGTCTGCGCATGTCATGTCATGAGAACAACCAATAGCTTCTGCCACAATAGTGCCCGTTGGTTTGACAGCATAAGGATGAGACTCAGAACCTACGTAAATTGCACCAATGTCTGTGGGATCAATTTGAGCTCTTTTTACTGCATTACGCGCCGCCTCAACTGAAATAGTAGCCACATCTTCATCAGGTCCTGGAACAGACTTCTCAAAGACACCAAGTCCTTTTCCTATTCTTGCGCTATCTTCACCCCAGACTTCTGCAATGTCTGAAGTTTTGATTCGATAGCGTGGTACGTACACTCCATAACCAACAATACCAACCATGATTATATCCTCAATAAATCGTTAATTGTCGAATTCATATACGTCGCTAGTCTACGTATTATTCTAAGCATGTGGTTCCAAGCCCCATATGAAGCTTATTGTTTACCCTCTGAAGGAAATACGACATTCAACGAATGTTGACCTATTCCTTTGGAGGATGCCGATAAATTCGAGTATCAGTAGCCACTATTTATGAGTAACGACGGTCCATCGATGATTTCTTTTGGACGAATAATGCCTCAAAAAATGTTTGATGCCACGGAGATTAACCCTATAAGGTAGTAAGAGAATTATGCAATGGTGAAAGTTTTGTCTGACACAATCAGTAAGACTCGAATCAGGGAGCTCATCGTTACAGAACCGAAGACGGTAGCTGAACTTCTTTATGAGCTACAACTTTCACACAATCATGTTGTCCTTGTTGCAGGAAAGCGAGCTTCTCTTGACTATTTGATTCAAGAGAATGACAAAGTTGTTGTTCTACCTCTGATTGCTGGAGGATGAACTCTTTCGTTTTTCAAGAAACCTACTCACTGTGTCAAACTCTAAACCTCGTGGTTTCTCATTGCTCCGGATGTTTGGCATGTTTAGCGCATAGGCTATCTCATTGAGTATAGTCTGAACTTCTCTAGATGCCTTCTTCTTGCTCATGACTTTGAATTCATCAATATGTTCAATTATGGCATCAAGAAGTACTTTTGAGGAACCAGAACTATATTGAGTTGCACTTTTTGGTGCAAATGCAATCTCTTCTGGAACTCCCATGATTTGTGCAAGTTCCCTAAAAATGATCTTTCTCTGAGGTTGTCTGGCTAAATCTATCTTCCATTCAATTGGTACCGAAAGGGATGTTCTCACAAACTGATTGTCAAGGTATGGGAAGAAACTCTCGACTCCATGAGCTGCAATGGCACGATCGTCTCGCTCTATATTTGCTTCATGAGTGATTAGTAGTGCATGCCATAAATGGTGCATCAGCACATCAGGTCCTTCTTCAATATAGGTCTGCACATGCTTTGCATACCCCGCAAAGAGTTCATCTGGACCTTGACCTGAAACAATTGTCGTGCATCCTTTTTCAGACGCCTTCTTTGCAGCTAAATAGAATGGAATTGCTATTTCAACATCCATTTGGTTACTTGTTTCTATGGAATAGATGAGCTCAGGAAGTATGTTCCATATCGATTGTGAATTCATCTCTACTAAATGCAGCTGCACTCCGAGCAACTCAGCAGCTTTAGTAGCAGCTAATTTATCATGAGCATCTTTCAAACAGGAAGTAAAAAGGAACGTATTCTTGCACCTTTTGGCCACCTGGACAGCTGCAAGTGAACTATCAACACCTCCAGAGAACAGAACCCCACAGACTGTGTCATTTCGAAGTTTTTCAAAAACGCTACGCAATGTTTTCTCTAGTATTACAAGGGTTTCTTCCCGTGAGATATCTTTCCTTGGAGGTTTTTCTAAGGATGTGAATCTTTTGGTATCAGTCTTTCCATTCCAAGTCCTGATTAAGCTCTGACCTGGTTGCAGAGTATATACTGATGCAAGACCTATATTCCAGAGACTTTTCTTCTCCGTTGCAAATACAAAACGATTCTTCAGGATTCCATGATATAGAGTTCTAGTACCATCGAGAGATCTAAACAGATTTACCCCTGAGTTATTAACAACGACCCCAACTTCGCCAAAAAGATTGGGAAATGACTCGGTGTTGTATTTCGTTTCTGACTGAATGAGGTCCTCATTCCTATCAATAATCATAAGCTCATCATCAAGACTTTGAACGGAGCGAGAGCCCAATATCATGCATTTAGAGTCATTATGTTCCACAGTATGAACTGTTTCACATCTTCTATGCTTGATTGCCTCAGACATCTTCTGAAGCATAAGCTCTGAATCTTTCTCCTCGTTTGCGACAAGTAAACCAGCAATACCTACCATGATGTTCAACCAGAAGTCTGGACTTCATTGAGTAAGACTTCTTTTACACCAGTTATTCCCTGCAATCGATCTTTTAGATTACTGACTTCAACGTTCAGTTGTTTTGGTGTGAAATAGCACTCATAGAAACACTGATCCGCAGCTTGACAGATTCCGCTTGTGAATAGAATATCTTCAAGACCGACTTCCATGAAGACCATTGTAAGCTCTTCAAGAAAGCTCTTGCTGAGTTTCTCAATGACAAGCTTGAGATACATAACAGTACTACTGTCAACAGGATACAGCTTGACATTGCCATCCTTGACTACGAGGATTGCCAGTCCATATTGCTGACCTATTCTATCAACAAATGCCTCTGGCAAAGTGATTCTATCCCCCTTCTCGATTTTCAGTACTCTTGCCTGCGTCATGTCACCCTTTGTCAATCAATTCTGCCTCCGAAGAGTCACCTGCCATGATACAATGTGGTGATTATATCTCTTGTGGGAGTGACTAATAATCAGTTTCCACGACGAAACCAGCTACGAATTTTTACTAAAGCTTCCATCTCAGGCTTTTCCACGACTCGAAGTGCCCAATTTGTTGCATCAGTGATTGAAAATTCGAGAAAAGCCACCTCTCCTTGCGAGCGGATTCTCTCCATTTCCTGTAACCTGCCAATTAACCAAGCTTTCTTTGATACTGGCATTCTTGAGGTAGCCATATCAAATAAAGCAGGATGTAGATCAAAAATCAGGGCTCGTTCTTTCATATATTCAAGAACTCCTTCTTGAAGCGCTTGACTGATTTTTTCTCGATCTGTGAAAAACGATGCAGCCACAGACATGTTGGTGTATTTTTCTGGAATGTTCAAGGCAAATTTGAATGAACGGTTGAATTTGGATAGATGCGTTGCTGCATCAAGGAAGAGTATAGTTTCTGGTTTCCCTTCAAACTCATCCTCCGAAATCTCCAAGTGCTGGTCAGTTGCTATCTCTTCTTGGTCAATTACAGATTGAATTAGCTGGTCAGTGACTGGTGGAAGATCTCCATCTTGGATTGATTCAATGGCCTCATAGGTTAGTGTTTCACTCTCCCATTCTTCCTGTTTCTGCTCCTTCTTTTTTTCTTCTTCCTTCATTTTTGGACGCCTAT
This sequence comes from Candidatus Thorarchaeota archaeon SMTZ1-45, assembly GCA_001563335.1. Classification (GTDB taxonomy): domain Archaea; phylum Asgardarchaeota; class Thorarchaeia; order Thorarchaeales; family Thorarchaeaceae; genus SMTZ1-45. The sequence goes on from LRSL01000023.1 coordinate 23,608, forward strand.
GAGGAGGTATATATCCAATTTCCTCAACTAAGTGCTGAAGAACCAAGGGAAGGAACAGATCATAGAGTGTTCCTCTAGTTTCAAGAATTATCAAGACTGGTTTGAATGATGCTACAGCTTCAACAAGACCAGATTTGAAGTCTAGTGAATCATCAAAGAACCTTCTGAGTTTCTCTTCTGAGTAGCCTCTATTCACACGTTCTGTCCACTCTGCATAGACATCCTTTACCTCTTGTTTTCTACGATCTTTTATCATATTCACGAACTTACCTAAATACCGGACTCCTCGAGAGACTGCAGTAGCAGGACTGATGAATACTGTCATCATCCCAACTGCTTCACCAGCATAATCGCTGGCTTCTGTATCTCGAATTTTGCCCATGACTTCTTCAGTTAGGGAGGGAGGACCAAGTTTCTCAACAAGTATTTCGATCATCCCTGCAAAGTCCTCAAAAGAAGCATCACCTGGACCAATTCTTTCACCCACTGGTGATGCATCAGATAGGACCTCTGCGAATACATTGGGTCTTTTCACAAGCCAATCAAGAGGAACTCTAATTGA
>LRSL01000024.1 GCA_001563335.1 Candidatus Thorarchaeota archaeon SMTZ1-45
CTTTGGCAATGCCATATCGTGTGCTGAGTCGCTCTATCTTTACTCGATTGACTGATGCTGTATGCTGAAGGAGCTTGAGGATTCGCTCCTCAGCTGTCTTTTGGGCCATGGTGACAAATGGTCGTGACACCTTCAGATCCTTAGCAATCTCTGAGGGTTTCTCCTTCTGGCGACGCCTGAGCCAGATGAGTCCCTGTTGCTTTGTCGGATATCGAAGGTATCTGAACATTTCCTTGACCCTTCCGAGTTAACGCGAATACCTTAACAGAATTAACCTGAACTCTTGAACTATTTCGTAATAAGTCCTTCGGTAGTCCAGAAACGTGGTAAGAGAGTCCTTGAGTTATTCCATCAGGAGCCCTGGAGCTGATTGAGCACGAAAAGAGAGACACTTCTCCAAAGAGGCAGAAAGGTGCTTAAAAACACGGAAGTGAAACAACTTCTTGAGAGGTTGTCGGAGGAGAATGAGGAGAATCGTATGAGTGTAGAGTCTGCTGAGGACGATGGGATGGATGAAGATGAATCAACTGAGCAGTTCTTGACTCGCGGAGAGTCCAGACTCAAACTCTGGATACCTCAGGTTAATGGGAAGCAGTTGGAGTCCGTTGAGCAGGTGGAGAAGCTGGTGAAGGAGTGGTACCCCGGTTTCATGAAACACAAGGAATATCCCAAGTATCTACGACAGGCAAGGCTCCATCTCGAGCTGGTGAAGCGGTTTCAGGAGGAGGAGTTGAAGCGCGGGGACATCGCCCGAATTGCTAAAGAAACAGGGCAGTCCCCCGTGACCGTCAAACGATGGCTCATCGAGGGGGCAAAGCCCCGAGTCTACCACTATCTCAACCGGAACCCACTGGATGATCGGACCGAGCGGGTGACCAAGATTCTTGATTCACTGAACGGTGTCATCGACATGGAAACACTTGAACAGCGGCTCAGGACACTCTATCTTTATAGTGCTCTAGAGCAGTCGAAGAAGCATGCCGAGAATCTAGAACGTGCAAAGCTGTTCTTCCAGTTCCTAGAGGAGTATGCACAGGGTGGGATTTTGAAGAGTATCGCAAAACGAATGAAGATTGGGAAAAGTACAATCTCAGAGTGGTTCAACGGTTCCCAACTACCCACTTACATCCGGATAGCTGTGGAAATACCAAGTAATCAGCCAGATATTGGCAGAAAGTGGTTACCTCTGCGGTTGAACTCCCAGACTAATCTTCCTGAGCAGTTCATCCAAGTTCCAGACACTGTAACATCCGAGGAGGACCTCCTTTCTGTTTTACGGCAGGTTCAGAGTCTTGACACACCACAGATGAGAGAATTTGAGAAGGGTTATGGGAAAGAGCCTACACCTCTATCTTTCATGTATCTCCTAGGACTCATATTGTCTGACGGAGGGTTTGACTCGGACTCAGACCTTTCAGCAAGGGTTGTTTTGTACGCGTCCAAGAAATATTCGTGGAATCTAAGGTTGGGTAGGGGATTCTCATATGCAATGGGAAAGGTAGGCTTAAACGTTGTGAGAAGAGCTGATTCCACCAAAATCCGGGATGGTGAAACCACTGTGTTCAATGTGTGGGGCAGTCAAGCAAGTCCACTCCTTCGTTGGGTCAAGGAGGTGTTGTTTGGACTAGGACCATCCTTGATGAAGAAGCAGAATCCTATTGAAGCTGATTGGATTCTGAATTTACCCCATGACTATCGGGTTGCATTCTTACAGGGTCTGGCAGATGGGGATGGGTATGCATCAATCCGCTCATTCAATGCAGGCATTGCAACATTAACCAATCATACATTCCTCAATAGGCTTCTCAACACCTTCAACATCTTTCCAACAATCGAAAAGTCGAAGGTTAGAATCGGTCGGTATGATGACATTCTGAAGGTTAGTAAGTTACCATTGTTCAAACATGCAAATGAACGTCAAGTACAACTAGATGAACTTTCCAAGATAATTGGTTTGCTGGATAGGAGTTATGGAAAGGTTCCCAAAGAGGAAATAGAAATCATAATGGAGATGCACGACCAAGGTATGTCTTGTGGAGAAATAACTGAGAGTCTTTGGATTAATCATGGAATAGCCAGATCGAGGAGGAGTGTTGAGGGAATAATCAAACGTCGGAAGTGAACCATTAGAAGAGTTAATAAACCTCACAAGGCGAGGGGAGTCATCCTTTACATGGGTGATACTTGATGCCAAAGACCGCGAAAAAGAGAAGAAAGAAACGTGGGGAAGGGCCCATGCCTTCGGGAGGCGCTGGATTAATTCGTTTCTTCGAAGACGAGACGCCAGGCATCAAAGTAGGACCAACGCTAGTTGTCATCCTGTCAGCCATGCTTTTAATTGCTACAGTGGTTGCACATATTGCAGCGTTGGCAGCTTCATCAGGATCATAATTCTGAACCTGAGTTCAGAAAGAACATGCCCTAATGATTATAAAGGACTCTAGGCCGTTTGGCACGGCCAGGATTGGTGACCGTCAATGAAGGTAAAGAGTGAACTGAACAAATACTGTCCCCGGTGTAAGAAACACACTGTTCATGTCATTTCAATTGGAAAAGCAGGGAAAAGACGAAGCTTGTCTCAAGGTGAACGAAGGATGAAAAAGAAGACCCGGGGATATGGGTCATTTCCAAAGCCAATCCAGAAAAGGTTTGCAAAGACAACAAAGAAGACTGTCCTGAAGTTCAAATGTAGGGATTGTGAACATACAATCCAGACCAAGGGCATGCGACTAAAGAAAGTCGAAGTTCAAAGAGCGTAGGTGATGAATTTGCCAAAAGGTGATATTGTTCAACAACCAAGGTCGCGTTTCCTCAAGGTAAAATGTCTTGACTGTGAGAATGAACAGATTATTTTTGGACATGCTACCACAGAGGTAAAATGCCTGAAGTGCGATAAGGTATTGGCAAGACCCAGCGGTGGTAAAGCAAAGCTAGAGCCAACTGCAAGAGAGATTGAAGTACTTCCATAGGGAGTAGAGAGAATGGTCCTGAAACGTGCTGAGTGGCCGCAATCGGATGATTTCGCCATTGCAGTGGCCACCAAAGTGGCAAACTATGGTGCCTATGTCATTCTACCTGAATATGGTGACAAAGAGGGTTTCATCCACATCTCAGAGATAAGCAGCACATGGGTCAGGAACATTCGCAATCATATCCATGAAAATCAGCGTGTTGTGGTCAAGATCTTGAATGTAGATCCTGAAAAGATGCACATTGATTGTTCTCTACGGAGAGTATCTGCAGAAACCAAGAGAAGCAAGAATAACGAGTGGAAACGTGCACAGAAAGCTGAGAAACTTCTTGAGCTCATTGCTAAGGAGAATGGCATGTCTCTTGAGGAAGTCTACGAAAAGATTGGTTGGCCGATTGAGGACGAATTTGGAGAAATCTACAAGGGACTTGAGCGTGCGGCTGATGGCGATGTGGACGTCTTTGAGAATGTAGCAGCTACAAAGAAGCTACGAAAGCAGGTTGCGGATCTTGCAAAGCAGAGAATTGAGATACCATTTGTGGAGATTGATGGAGAGATTACAATTACAGTCCCAGGTCCCAATGGAATTGATGTAATCAAAAAGGCCTTGTCGGAGGGCTTGGAAGAGGGAAAGAAACGAGAAAAATCCACGACTGAAATATACACTCTTGGCTCACCACGATATAAGCTTAGGATAGTCAGTCCTGACTACAAAGAAGCTGAAGACTTACTCTCAGACATTCTTGGACTAATCACAAAGACTGTAGAGAGTGGCTCAGGTACTATTAGTTTTGTAAAGAAGTAGGGGTCTATAATGACACACCTGTTCAAGTGTAGCAAGTGTGGACAATACACGCTTGAGCAGAATAAATGTCCCAAATGCGGAGGACCAGTTTCAAGTCCAAAACCATCCAGGTATAGTCCTCAGGACAAATATGGGGAGTATCGTAGGAAAGCAAAACGTAAGTCACAACAGCTCTCTTAGTAACTCTTACTTCATTGAAAGAACAGAACTTGGCGATTGATTCTAAAACCAACCGCCAATCTTTGTATCTCTAATGCAATTCGACTGGGACCCAGAATGTACTCCAGTTTCCAGTGAAAGAGGGCTCACCATAGTTTACATTGTTCCACCAGAGTAGCCTAATCTGATAGTTCATTCCTGGTGTCATTGGGAGGTCTTGAGGGTCTCCTCCGTTCAGAGGCACCACAAATTCAATCACATTGTTACCAGTGGCAAATTCTGACGAGTTTGTTCCAGTAGAGTCTTCAGCCCATGTGCCATCGTATCGAATGTGTCCATCAAAGTCTTGACCATTGTAATTCACAATACGAAGATCAGACTTGAGTGGCTCGTTCAATGGCGCGATCTGAAGACCAATCGCATCGTCACCTAGGGTGTAGTTGTCCATTTGAATCCCATAATACATGTGGGTGGAATTAGACTGTGTGTACACCCTGGCTTCATAGCCACCACCAAATGACACAGTATAGCTTGGAAAGTCTGTTTCAGATTCACTAAGACTGCCATCAATATTCATGTCCAAGGATTCATCTGAAAGGCCAAGATTCCACTCAGCTCCTGTGCGGTTCAGCCACTGCTCGTACATTGTGTAATCAATCGCATAGATTTTGACAATACCATAGCCTGAGCTGTAGTATGGTTCAGAGAAAGCACCATAGAGTGAAACAGGCATGTGTGATATCCATTCATTGTCATTCCATAGAATCTGATCAGCACCCATGCGGGCCTCTGTAAGGCCCATTATTTGAGCCTCATCTTGATTCCTCGGCTCTCCATATACCATTAGCTTGAACAGTGTGGACTGGTAGAAAGGCTCGAGAGTCCTATCACTGCTGTCTAGATAGGTTGCATCGTCAATGACATCCTTGCCAAGCTTGTCCTCTGCAATTCTGACCATCCAAGGCCATTTTCCTTCGTCACCACCGAAACCTGAGTAGCGGTGGCCAAAGTAAATTAGAACATGTGTGGCATTCCAGCTCTTGAATGTCTTGAGAGACTCTGTGAGGTTGAGCGCCATGAGTGCATAACCCATCTTAGCTATTTGCGTAGCATTGAACGTCGCATTATCCACTATTGTCATTTTTTCAGTCGCGCCATTTATCCAATATCCATAGTCCCACCAGCTGGCTATTATTGCGTCATCAGGCAAGACATTGCGAATGTATGTCATTGCGGTTTGCCAGTCAGTAGCTTGGGAAACTTGTGAGAGATCTGCTTGCGCAAATTCTGGGTTTCCAACCTGCATTTGAACATATTGGACCCCGAGTATGATATTGACTGATAGTAGTAACCCAACAAATGCAAAAGCAGTCAAAGCATGTTCTGAGGTGAGTGATGAACTCATCCTAAACCTTCTTCTTTCAAATACTGACTTCTGAGTGACTACCTTGGCGAAAGGTGTGAGAATATTGTAAGATGCAACAGCAGCAAGGATTGCTACTCCAGGCGCTAAGATAAGATTTAGACGAATCATGCTGCCTGCGAAATAAACTGAAGTTAGGCCATAAAGAAGCATCAACCAGTCTTCGTCACGACCTCTCTTGAACAGGAAGTACATTCCAAGTGGGAAGAAGAATATCAAGATCAATAGAATATTGTAGAAGCTTCCCCATGGACTTGGAAGATGTTCAGCAACTGATGCAAGTATTCTCTGATCAAGACGAACAAAAGGATTGATTACTGTAAGAAACTTGGAACCAAGCCGAATTACAGGATTTGAGTTGTATGGAGTGATTTCAAGCTCCATTCCACTAGTATACAACAAGTAGGCACCTACGCCAACAAGGGGCACAAATAGACCTGTTAGGATTGGTTTGATATGAGGTGCTAATGCTGTTGCAGTCGTTTCACGATATCCCCCAATCCTCAGCCAAATCTCATATCCTACTAATAATATTCCAACACCAACAGGGGCTAGAACCGAGAAATCGCTCAGGCTTTCAAAGCCGTTTCGTGGAATTAGCGCTCCGATAAAAATACCCAGTGATATTGTCAAAACAAATGTTGTTAGTAATCGTCGGCTATATCGTCCCATCACTAGCATGATGAAACCATATAATGCAAGGAGACCCAACATGAACTCCGATGCACCCCAAGACACCTGCAAATATCCAAGTGCAAGACCAGCACCAATAGATGCTGGGATTGAACCACGTTTCAGTCCACGCATGAATAGAAATGTGGCCAGTACAATGGCAAAGACTCCAATGCACTCGTTATCGTAGAAACCTGCAATTGTTCTTGTTATGAAAGCTGGAATGAACGCAGTGAAAACCCCTGCAAAGAGACCAACTGTGTTGTTTGAGAGCTCTCTTCCGAGGAAAAAGGCAACAATTGCAGTAAGGGCGCCCATGAAGGCTGGCATGAGTAGAGATACTGTAAGAACATCAACTTGGATTCCAATTCCATTCAGAATGAAGTAGAAGAACGCACTTGTGAAAGGCACTCCAACATAACTCGTCAGAGCCATATCACGACCAAAGGGAACCCAGGTGGTTTCATCATACCATGTGAAGAAAGCACCATATCCATTCTCGGCAATGTAATCTGTCACTTTAAGCTGGAACCAGGGGTCAAATGCACGAACGATTGGCTGAGCATTAAACAGAGGTTCAACACGTAGCAAGAGTGCTGATGTGAATATTATTAGAAGTGTCACAATAAGCATTATTGAGCCACGTGAGATCTTTGATTTTGGTCTATGGAATGCTCTCCGTAGAAATCTTCCAGTGGACCTTTTGAACTTGCCAAACGACATGTAGGATGCAGTCTCCAAGCTGTTTCGAACTATCTGCAGCGATTTTTTGATGTGCTAAAAAGGTTGCTGTTAATTGTAAATTCGTCCTATACAAAAAATACGTTTAGGTGTAGGAAAAGAGGTATGGAAAGGGGTGTGACCCCATTTCCATCGCTCTTTCGCTGATTCTATGGTATCTAAAGGGACTCGATGAATTCCTTATATGCTGCTGCATCCATAAGGCCAGCCAAGTCAGCATCAAGGTTTGATGGTTTGAGCTTGAACATCCAGCCTTTGCCATATGGATCTTCATTTACTATCTCCGGAGCATCTTCCAGTTCCTTATTCACTTCGACAATCTCACCACCCACCGGTGAAAAGATGTCTGATGATGCCTTCATGGATTCGACAAGCCCACACTCACTGTTGGCTTCTAAAACAGTACCAACTTCAGAGATCTCTACAAAAGTGATCTCATGGAGCGAGTTCTGAGCAAAGTCTGTTATACCGACAACGACCAGGTCGCCCTCGACTTTTATCCATTCGTGGTCCTTGCTATATTTTCTATCGTCCTTAACATCGGTGTCACTCATTAGGTCCACCTGCTCGCTGGGATGAGCTTATGCGGTTTAAATGAGTTTGGTTATTGGTTCCGAGAGGCTCCATAGATATTAGGGTCATAGAATGGCCATTTTGTGACCTCTGCTTTTCTCATTCTTCCTTTGATATCAATCTCCACAGTATCACCTATGTTGACTGAACCAGGCTTAACATATGCTAGAGCAATTCCCTTGTCCAATATTGGTGATAGTCCCCCACTACTGACCACTCCAATTTCAACTCCATTGAAAGAAACTGGATACTGTTCCCTTGGAATTCCACGATCAATCATGACCAGACCGATTCGTGTCTTTCTAATGCCATCTTCATCCTTGTGCTGTTTTACAACATCATATCCAATGTAGTGTGGCTCTACCTTGAATTTCACTGCATACGGAATTTTGGCCTCAATTGGTGAGGTTTCCTCATCCAACTCGTGGCCATAAAGAACAAGTCCAGCCTCAAGTCTTGTTGAGTCTCTTGCTCCAAGACCACAGGGTTTTACTCCAAACTCCTCACCTTGCTTCAAAAGTTGATCCCAGAAAGAGATTGCTTTCTTCTTGCCCTCATCGTTGAAAGGAGTGTCAAGGACGAGGATCTCTACGCCATCTTCGCCTGTATAGCCAGTTCTGCATAGGTAGCAATCATATCCAAGAAGTTTGACCCGATAGCAAGAGAATCTGCTATAATCACGTATATTTCTGTCAGCAATCTTTTGAATGAGCTGAATTGCCATAGGACCCTGAACAGCAATCATAGTGATCTCTCGAGATTTATCGATAACTTCAACATCAAAAGTAGTTGAGTGTTTCATCAGATGACTATGTATTTTGGGTCCATTTGATGCATTTGTTATCCAAATATACTCATCCTCTCCAACTCTGTAAAGAGTTAGGTCATCACGAGTTCCACCCAGCTCATTTAGGCATGTGGTATAATGACCTTCATTCACTTTCAATTTACTAACATTATTCGTCGTAAGTGTCTGGAGGAACACCTGTGCCTGCGGCCCTTTGATAATAAAACGAAACATATGGCTAGTATCAAAAATTCCTACGGTGTTTCTTACTGTCATGTGTTCCTCACGGATATCGGAGTACCGAACTGGCATCTCCCAACCAGCAAAGGGGATTACATCACCATGTTTAACATGCCAATCATAGAGATGCGTACGCTTTAGGTCGTCATTCATGCTAGAACACCGCTGAGGTTTTTCTCGTGATGTCTGAAGCTGATTCAGCTACCATTTTATTTCCTTCTATGGGGCTTTAGAGTAAGAGGTGTCTTCACTTGAAACATATCAGAGATGTCAAGATAGGTGGACTGACGGTAGGATCAGGCAATCCTGTTCGTGTGATGAGTGTGGTCAATTTATCACCAGAATCATTCTACAAGGGATCCATTGCTGATAGTATTGATAAATTTCATGAGATGATAGAAACTGCATCGATGGAAGGAGCAGATATCATTGACATTGGTGGTGCTTCTTCTGCTCCAAAGGAAGTTTATGGTACTTATGATATTTCAGTTGAGGAAGAGCTAAAGAGAGTGACCCAAGCACTTGACTCCATCAATGTTTCAAAGTATCCACCACTCTCAATTGACACAACATCATCGAAAGTTGCAGCGGCTGCATTGAATCTTGGCATTTCAATGGTTAATGACATTTCAGGACTACATGGTGATAGCAAGATGGCAGAGCTTGTTGCAGACCAAGACGTTCCTATTGTTCTGATGGCAAACTGTGGTATACCGTGTAAGGATATAGAGGCGTCTCTAGACTCTTTGAGGGATAGTCTTACTATTGCAGGAAGTGCAGGAATCAGAGAAGAGAACATAATCCTCGATCCTGGAATTGGTTTTGGAAAACCTCCGGAGGTGGATGTTAAGATTCTCCAAGAATTGGACCTCTTTTTGAAACTTAATCACCCACTGCTTGTTGGTGTTTCAAGAAAGGCTTTCATTGGTCATTTGCTTGATGAAACAAATCCGGAAGACCGATTGATTGGTTCAATTGTAGCTACAGCTGTTGCAGTGATGAATGGAGCTGATGTCATTAGAACTCATGATTTGAGAGAAACGAAGGTGGCGGTGCAGATGGGAGAAAACTTGCGTAAGTCACAAAGACATGATTAACTATTCTGGTGAGAGAAGTTGAAATGGGTTGACTGGTGTCCAAAGTACCTAGAAATTGTACAAAGGTTAGACCTTGATTCTAATGCAGATAGAGAGTCTACAGAGATACTCACATCAATGCTTGAGTCAATTGATCCTGACCCATTGTTGAAGCAACTATCTGATTGCATATCAGGGAAACAAGTGATTGTTTGTGGTGCAGGTCCATCACTGAAGCGCCACATTGAGTCCCTCATGAAGAGTGAAGATCTAGCAGACTATGTAATCGTTGCAGCTGATGGAGCCACCTCAGTCATTCTTGAACTTGGTCTACATTGTGATGTGGTTGTGACCGATTTGGATGGTAATATGGAACATCTGAAAGAAGCAAAGAGTCGTGGCGCTCTTCTCATTGTTCATGCCCATGGGGACAATATTGAACGTGTAAAGTCTGTTGTCCCCAGTCTAGGAAACATTCTTGGCAGCACGCAGGTTGAACCAACTGACAGAGTATTCTTGTGGGGTGGGTTTACGGATGGAGATAGGGCCTGTCATATAGTCTGTGAGTATTTGCCAAAACGAATCATCTTAGCAGGTATGGATTTCGGAAAGAGAGTGGGAAAATGGTCTAAACCAGGGCATAAGGATCATTTTCCTGCAAATGAGAGAAAGAGGATTAAACTGGAGATAGCTGAGGAGCTCATCTCCAGTCTATTGAAGAGAACTGGAATAGAACATGTATTCCTATCATGACTTATTGTCAGTGTATTCCATGCTTGAAACAGACAGTCTACAGGAAACCAGCTTTGATATTCCAGAGATAGCTAAAGACAAGAAAAGCTACACCAGCCATTATCATCCCAAGTATCATGAGTCTGGTTGCATATCCTGGCTGGAAGACATACTTTGAGGCATAGTAAACTAGTCCAAGGCCAACAACACCTACAAGGATGATCACTGACGCAACGATGCCCTCCATTCCTAATTGCTGGTCAATCCCAGGAGCGATTAGGATTGGTGCACCACTTTGACTTCCTGCAATAGCAGGTGGTGTTCGGACTAGAGTATAGATGTTACCACCGAGAACGAATAGTATTGCAATGAACATAATACCAAATATGACTGTGTCTGGAGGACGTGTAGGCATTCCAAAACGGGGCCTAGTGAGTCGCACTCTTGGTCTTACTATGAATCTCGGCCACCAAGGTTTCACATATTTTACCTCGAGCGGTCCACATTTTTAGTCTGCTTTTAAGACTTACGCGATATGCAATATTGTACTAGTATTGAATACGTGCGCCACAATGGCTATTTGAATGTGTAATTGATGAAAATAATGAGTGAGAAGCGAGGAATAAAGAGATGTCTAGAGTGCTGATCATCACAGAGAAACCTACAGCTGCAAAACGTATAGCTCTTGCTCTGGACGAGAATAATGCCCCAACTGAAGTTAAGAAACGAGGTGCCTCCTATTATGAGTGCAAGAGAGAGAGCAATAATCTCATCGTTGTGTACGCCCTTGGACACCTATTTGAACTTAAACAGACTGAGAAGGGGTGGAACTATCCAAGGCTGGATGCTTCATGGTTCCCAAGGTATGAGGTTGAGAAAAAAGCTACTCAAACAAAACCAATCATCAATCTAATCAAGAGTCTTGCAAAGGAGGTCGACACCTTCGTTATTGCAACCGATTATGATATTGAGGGAAGTCTAATTGGATATCTTACATTGAAGCATGCCTGTAATGCAAATCCAGAAACTGCTCACAGGATGCACTTCAGTACACTTACTGCATCGGAGATTCAAAACGCTTTTGACAATATGTCAAAAACTCTGGACTTTCCGATGATTGAAGCAGGTCAGGTAAGACATGAGATTGATTGGCTATATGGTATCAATCTCACTAGAGCGTTGACTCTTGCGATAAAGAATACGGTTGGATGGTTCAAGATAGTTTCTACTGGAAGGGTTCAGGGGCCGACCCTTTCATATGTAGCAGAGCGAGAGAGAATGATCAATGTCTTTGTTCCATGCCCGTTTTGGATAGTTAACGTAAAGACTATACATAAGGGAGCAGAAATAGAGCTAGAATATTCAAAGAGACGTATTTATACTAAGAGTGATGCTAAGAGAATAGTAACGGTATTGGATGGAAGTACTGCTCATGTTGACTCAATAAACAGCAGGACAACTACGCAGCAGCCCTATCCACCATTCAATCTTAGTACTCTGCAATCGGAAGCTTATCGACATTTTGGATTTAAACCAAGCAGAACACTTGCCATTTCACAATCACTCTACCTTGATGCACTCATATCATATCCCAGAACAAATAGTGAGAAGCTACCACCAACCTTGGACTTGAGGGAAATTCTCAATGGGCTTGGAGAGATAAAGGATTATACTTCAATGGTGAAACGTGTTATAAAGAGAGGTAATTTCACTCCTGTTCAAGGAGAGAAAAGTGATCCTGCTCATCCTGCAATACATCCTACAGGATCAAAAGCCACAAAACGTCTAACTCCAAGCGAGAAGAAATTGTATGATCTCATAGTTAGAAGATTCTTAGCCCTCTTTGGTGAAGTTGCAGTAAAAGAACATCTCCGTGCAGACATTAAACACGAGAACCATCTTCTGTATCTTAGAGGGCTTAGAATTCTGAAGAGTGGTTGGATGGAGTTCTATGGACCTTATGTTAAGACAAAGGAGAGAGAGCTTCCTGAGATATCAGAGGGGGATGCAGTTACATTAAGCCCTGTTAGCTATGAGGAGAGATACACTCAACCTCCATCAAGATTCAATCCGTCCAGTCTGTTGAAACTATTAGAACGAGAGAACTTAGGAACAAAGGCAACAAGAGCAGGTATTGTTGACTCTATCAAGTCCCGGGGGTACGCAATCAATGATAATTTTGAGCTTTCTACATTGGGATACGCGCTCTATGAAACATTAGAGAAATACATGCCAGACATCCTATCTTCAGAGCTAACTCGTCATCTAGAAAATGAGATGAACGATATCCAGCAGGAAAAGAAGAACAAGGAGGATGTCTTATCAAAAGCAAAAGGAGAACTTCTAAGAATGCTTGATAATTTCAAAACTCAGGAAGAAGACATAGGAAATTATCTTGTCCAAGGGCTTCAAAGATATTGGAGGTCTAAAGAGGAGCTTGGAGCCTGCCCAAGGTGTGAAGATGGTACACTTCGAGTGATAAGGTCTGCAAAGACAGGGAAGAGGTTTGTAGGATGTTCTAACTACAGTGAGGGGAAATGTGATCAGACTTTTCCACTACCTCAAAAGGGAGATATATCTCCTTTAGATGCGAAGTGCTCCTATTGTGGCTACCAAATGTTCCAAGTGACCTCATCACGGAGGAAGTGGGAAACATGTATCAATTGGAGTGAGTGTCCTGGAAGAAAAGACGAACTTAAGGCGCTCGAAGAACGGCGTATAAAGCAAACAGAGAGTCAAAGGGAGGCGGACGAAAAGTGAGTTCCTGTTCAATTTGTGGTCGAGATACATTAAATGGGAACATCTTTTGTCGTTATCATCAGGAGGCACTGGACAATCTTCAATCATCATTTGAGAATTGGAGAGAGGCAAGTGATGTAAGTTGGAACGAATATATTCAGTTACTCTGCCAAATAGATGAAACTGGTCGTTGGGTGAGGGAGATGGCTGAAGAGATTAAGGCAAAAGATGATTCTTCAGCATAGACATGAGTTCCAACATTTGTTCTCGAGTTAGTGAAGTCATTCCAACAACAAGCATACAAGTCTGGTTTGTCCATGAGGCTAATCTTTCAGCCAATGTTCTTACCAACGTACTTTCAATCTCCGTAGTAAAGAATCCAACAGATGTTGGTTCCGAACGACCGCGTCCTGCAGGAATGGCCATGGCAGACAAGCCAAGTCTGAACTGATTTGAATCTGAGATTAGGACTAATATGCCATTTTTCATGTTCATAACACGGATCTTGATTGTTCCTGCAGAGGTATCTGCAGAGAACTCTGTTATATCATCAAACTCCATAGCTAATCAATAACGGAATGAAAAGGAAGAATAAATGACTAACGAAAATAGCTAATGGAAGCAACAGGATTATCAAGGCACCGACTGGCAAATGAGTAGAGATCGAATGACTGAAGATTTCTCAAGCTATATGGACTATTTTCCGTATCCTGAAGCACGTGATGGACAAGAGGACATGATGAAAAGAATCGAGGAGTCGGTTAAGGCAGGTGTCCACATTTGTTCAGAGGCTCCAAATGGTTTTGGAAAGACGTGCGTGGCATTGAGCAGTGTGCTACCTTGGGTGAAAGATAAGAGAGGAAAGATACTGTACTGTGCACGCACACACAGACAGCTTGACCGTGTTATGGAGGAACTTGAAGAGATTTCAGGCAACAGAGATGTTTCTGGTGTTTCTTTCCGTGGTAGAAGACACATGTGTTTGAACTCATTTGTGCTAGAGAATGCTGATTTTGTTGCCCCAATATCTGAGGTATGTGGACAACTAAAGGCAACTGGGAGATGTTCATTCTATGAGAATCTTCGTCGTGCAGGGAATCCCGAAGATCTTTTAGAAGATATGCCTAAGAAGGTGCTTTCAGCTCCTGAGATTGCGAAAATTGCCAGTGGAAGGTCGATATGTCCTTATGAGTTGGCAAAACGTCTCGCAAAAGTAGTAGATGTTGTTTCTCTTTCATATCTCTATGTCTTTGACCCTTGGATACTTGAAGTGTTTATTCCCGAGTTGGAAACAGCTCCCTCAAAAATGGTTCTAATACAGGATGAGGCACACAATGTTCCGTCTACAGCATTGGACTCAGCTAGCGACTCATTGACCATTGGGACAATAAGACAAGCACTCCGGGAGGCAACAACATACAATGATGAGCCTTGTAAGGATTTCATTCGTTCTCTAGCCAAAACAGTCTTGGAACTCTCTTCAGATATGAAACAGATTGAGGAAAAATCAGTTAATCCTCGCAAAATAGTTGAAACTACGATAAAGATAGCTAGGCTAGAACATCAACCACAAATACTAGCTCATATGAAGGATCTGGGAACTAAGATTAGACGAGGTCTTCTAAAAGCTGGGAAGTTTCCACGCTCTTCAATCCACAGAGTGAGCGAGTTTCTAATTAGATGGTTACGATGTGTAGAAAGAAAAGACTATGCATTTCTGCTGGCCTCAAGTAGAGGGTATGGAGAGAGTAGGAGGGTTTCATTGGACCTTGTTGCATTGGATCCAACATCAGTCACGGAGAACGTCTTGAGTATGGTGCATAGCTCAGTAGCAATTTCTGGAACAATTTCACCATTGGAAGCATATGCTGATATGCTGGGATTCGGACCAAATGCTGTAAAAGCAACCTTTCAGAGCCCGTTTGCTAGAAGGAATCGATTGGGGCTAATCATTGATGGTTTAGACACATCATTTCAGAACCGTAGTAAGACAACCTTTGAGCGCATGGTCGACCATTGTGTGGCTGTAGTAGATGCTACGCCAAGCAATACTGGAATCTTTACCTCCAGCTATTCCATTGGTAAATCTTTGATTGAAGCTGGTCTCGGGAAACGTCTTCGACGCAAAATGTTCGTGGAAAAGCTAGGAATGAAAGGTGTCGAGAATGACAAATTGATTAATGACTTTAGAAAGGAAGGTGACTATGGTGGAGCAGTGCTTCTTGGTGTGCAAGGTGGTCGGAACTCAGAAGGTGGAGATTTCCCCGGTACAATGATGGAGAGTGTAGTTGTTGTTGGAGTACCATATGCGAAACCAACTCCTAGGATGGAGGCACTCATAGACTATTACGACTCAAGATTTGACCAGAAAGGTAGAGATTATGCGTATGTACTTCCAGCGATGACTCGTGCAATTCAATCTGCTGGTAGACCTGTGAGAAGGTTAGATGATAGAGGAGTGATTGTAATGCTTGACCAAAGGTTTGGTACTCCATATCTTAGTAGATTCATTCCATCTTGGTTATCAGATGTCACTCAAATTATTCCAGACGACCCTGAAGTGACATCACATCAAGTTGAGAGTTTCTTCATTATCTAGCAGTCACTGGTCAATACGCAATCTAATGAAAGCTCTCCCAGCAGAATCGCTCTAGCTTCGTCTGTAGAGAGCGCTCTTTTGCCTCGCGTGAACCTCTGTACAAATAATTTCAGCGACCTTACATACCCGACTTTTGGTTCGAGAATTGCATCATTCTCCTCATATGGTCGTCCACTTCGTCCAGCTATGAGTATTGCTGATGATTGGTCAGAAGTGACACCTCCTGAAAGTGTTGTTCGATGTTCATTTACAAGTTCAATGTTCAGACTAGGGAATTCTTTGTTCATGGTTCGAAGATACAAAGTCGAGAATAGCCTCGAGCCAGTTCCTGCACGTACTATTGTTTTGCAGTTTGGAAAAAGGCGAGATACATAGGACTCCAGACGAGATGTCAAGCGAGCAGCAAATCCAGGAGTTGTGAGTGAGTCTTTGAAAAGTACAACTCCATCAATGACTAGAGCTACTCCAAAACGCATTCCCGGGTCCACTCCTATTGTAGCAACCACTGGATTGTGAACATCATATAATTTAGCTAGAATCTCGATTGATGTGAAATCTAGATCCATCATTTCATCAACAGTAACTACAGTGTCATGATTGTTGGAGTCTTCAAGCGTTGTTACGACTACTTTGGCATCTTCACATCGAGAATCGCCAGGCGGACAGACTTCAAACTTGAGGTCGAGTTTTTTCAAGAGCTCGATAACAAGATAGAGCACCTTAGGATTCTGTATGGCAATTGCAACCTGCCACCTGAGCATGATATCGGTCCTTCTAGATATGCTTATCACAAGAGAGTGATGACAAGAATTCAAGTGGTATTGAATTTGATTCTTCCGTCTGGGGTATCAGTACTTGATCGAATCCTTAATGGCGGCCTTCACACCGGAATTTTCACGCATGTTTATGGAGATGCGGCTTCTGGAAAAACCACACTTGCGCTTCAATTCGTAAAAAATGCACATAGACTCAATTTGGGAACTATCTATGTGAACTCTGAAAACACATCACCTATAGAACGACTTGAGCAAATGACTGCTCAACCGTTCAGTGAAATTCAAGGTATGGTGAAGATTCTTGCTCCAAAAGGATTCAATGAACAAGGTGCATTAATTGATGACCTCGAGTTGTATTTACGGGAGGACACGAAACTCGTCATAATTGATACACTGACTAGATACTATAGACTGGAGTTGGAAGATAAGAAGACGAACTATGAAAGACATAGGGAATTGAACAGGCAAGCTGGTGTGTTGAAAGGACTTGCAAGAAATCATAAGGTTGCAGTATTAGTTCTGAATCAGGTAAGAGCGCAAATCAAAGGCATGGATGACTTCGAGCCTGTTGCAAAGAATATCTTAGACTATTGGTCAGATTATACAATAAAGTTGCGCGTTGCAAGAGGCCCGGGTGAGAGGATCATTAAAAGAATCATGCCAGAGGGAGAATTCTCTGACGGAAGACTCTATCTCATTAAGAGTGGGTTATCACCTGACAAGCCCCATGAGAAAGAGTGAAATTGGTTAACTCAACGGCAGACACGGAGTATTGCTCGATGTATGAGGAACTAGCCATCTTTGAACTATCAATCTGGCTTGGATTATCTGCATGGATTGCCAATGCCACTCCTGTACTGGGTGGTGGTGGAAGACCAATTGATGGAGGCAGAAATTTTCGTGATGGTCATCGTATATTAGGCAATGGTAAGACAGTTCGAGGATTCATTGTAGGGATGGTTTTCGGTACACTCACTGGTTTGGGACAGTTCCTAGCAACTCCATACCTAAGACCAATACTTTCAATGTTCGTTACAATAACACCAGAGATGGATTATGTGCTTAGTATTAGTATTCCGGTAGCATTTCTCATGTCACTAGGAGCCCTGATTGGGGATTTGATTGGTTCTTTTATTAAAAGAAGAGTGAATGTGAAGAGTGGGGACTCTTCGCCATTTCTTGACCAAATGGGATTCATTATCATGGCATTGATTTTTGCAGTCCCACTAATGATGCCAAGCCCAGTCTTTGTGATGATTCTTATACTGACCACGTTAGGAGTACATTGGCTTAGCAATGCGGCGGGGTATCTGCTAGGACTTAAGAAGAATCCATGGTAAATATGGTCTAAGGAAAACCATAAAAGGTGACTAAAAAAACACTATCCCAACTACATCAATTCCACTGGAGTGCTTCAATATCCATGTGATTTGATGAGTGCTCAAGTTTCTATAAACCGGAGTAGTCCTAACAATGATGGTCAAGGATTGCATGCAATCGGACGTAGTGTACGTATCAGTGCCAGGAACCAGAGAAGATGTTCTTCAACTTATGGCTGAAAAACAAATCAATGGTGTTCCCGTTGTGAAAAAGGGAACAAAGCTACTTGTAGGGATGGTCACAAGAACAGACCTTCTCCAAAAGGCAGATGAGAATCAGCTGGCAATGCTCATGGTAAGAGACCCCGAAACCGTCACTCCTAGGACTGACATTAAGACAGCTCTGAAGATAATGATTGAGAAGAATTTCAGAAGACTCCCTGTTGTTGAAAAAAATGAACTTGTAGGATTGATTTCGGTTCCAGATATCCTTGGAGCCACACTTGAAAAAGACAAAAAGTACGGTTCAATGGAAATATCTAATTTTGTCACTCGAACAGTGAATGCTGTCTGGGAGAAGACTCCGCTTCCGCTCTCATACATGATAATGGAGATGGCTGGGAAGAATGGACTAGTTGTGCTTGGTGAGGGAGGCGGTGTGACAGGTATGATTACTGTGAGTGATTTTATACGCCTCTCAGAAGTCACAGTTGAAAATAACATCTCACAGACTTTCAGCGGCACAGATAGCGCTGTAGATTGGGGATGGACTTCAAAAGATTTCCTTGTCGTTACCAAGAAACTACTTCGGTTACCGAGTAAGGCAGTAGAAGATGTGATGACTAGGAACATCATTAGCTTTACCGAGATCACTACTGTTTCTGAATGTGTCAAGACTCTTCGAAACGAGGAGATTGATCAAGCACCTGTATTGTCTGTCACTGGAGGCCTTATTGGCATGATTGAGGATCAGGAACTGTTGCATCTGGCTCTTGAATCGCAGAGTGAGGACTAGGATTCGAAGAAATCTGTCAGTGTTGTTTGTTCTGAAACAAAGAGAGAATCCAGAGAAACCTTAATGAGTTTCAGCCGTTCTTGCAGATATTGATCTAAGCCGTGCTCTTCAATGATTTTTCGAGTAACTTCTAGGTACTTGGAGATGTTCTTCTGCCTTACTGTTAATGAGAGACCGCTCCCACATGTACAACTACCTGATAATGGGATTCGTCTGTAAATTCTTCGACATTTCTGACACTGAATCTTCTGTGTAGAATATGCTCTCAGATTCCCTCGAATATCACGGAAGAAATGATGTGAGAGAACACGTTCTGCAACATCTTTTGCATCAACTGCGGAGATGAGAGTTGCTAGTTTCAATTGGGCACTCAATTTCTCGTCCATGCTACCCAATATCTTATACCTCGTGTTTTTGGGTCCAGAGTCGAATGATGATGTACCATGCGTATATCCAAAGCCCTCGTACTGCATGGCTGAATTAAGACGTGATGCAATTATGTCAACCAGTTTCTCAACATCCTTAGGAGGTCTTGCATTTGCAACCATATTGTAAAACTCAGCAGGATATCGCCTACAGACCTCCATGTTGTGACTCTCATCATCAACCTCAGTTGGCTTAAGAATGACAGATAAGACCAGAGGAGCGTCCATGAGCCCACCTCTTCCCGCTGGGAGATAGTTCTTGGAGAAGTTGAGAAGAGCATCAAGAACCAATATGAGTGCATCCTCATCCCCATCACAGTTTCTTCTCTTTGCTGCGTGCCAATAGGGATGAGCATAACAAACACTTGCATTAGTGAACCCAATAATGCGACCAATTATCCCAGCTGATGTATGAGGTGCAAGACCAATTACAAGCTGGCCAATCACATCCTCTTGAGCATCGAACCTATAGAATCGGTCTAAATTGTATATTTTTTCTAGGCAATCATCAATGAAGCTACCTACTCGTACCAAGTACATTGCACAGTTCTCTGGCACTACAATGTCCTGAACCTTGAGTTCAACTACTTGGTCATCAGAAATCAGAGGCGCTCCATCTTGATCTGTGATGTAGCCTAACTGATGTAGACGGTCGATTGGAGTGCCAATCTCCCTTGGTGTGAAATGTGTCAGAGGAGCATCAGTCGCATCAAATCGAGCAGTCCCATCACGATAGCAGTAAACATCGTGTTTAGCACGAAGAATACCCTTTCCAAGGTATTCAGGTATCTTATAGTTACTAGTGAGTCCTAGAACACCACGGACCCCATGTGCCTCAAACTCTTTGACCTCAGTCTTGACGCGATTAATTAGACCCGTTATATCTACTACTACTTTTTTCGTCACGCGTATTAAGTTCACATCATGACTAAATTGGCACATTCCAGTGTTAGGATCAACTGGTCGTCCGCAATCGTCATGAGAACACCATGGTTGAATATTCGTATGTACTCCGCATTTTGTGCATCTTGACTCAAAGGTTTCAGAGGAGCAACTTGGACATATCCTGGAAACCATTTCAAGCTCAACACCAATGGATTCAGGGATTCCAGATCCAATCTTTTCTTCTTCGAACAAGTCAAGTGTCGAAATGTGCTCCACACTTTTTGCCACTTCTTCAATTCGACGTTCAGTTCCTTTTGTACGACCAACAGGAAATAGTACTTGAACAGGTGGTTTCATCCTTCTTTCTTCAGCCTTTTCAGGTCGACCCATCCTTGCTCCAATGGAGAAACCAACTTTATCCATCAGTTTTACTGAAGCCACAGAGTTCATCAAATCAAGGGATGATTTTCCTTTTGGAGTCGAACTCCTCTTTCCAAGCTGTGCGAGAATAGAAACTGAGTCATCGCTGAGATGGATTTTCTTATTGTTAGAAGTAATTGTATGAGGTATTGCAGCCTTTTCCAGCAGGCTCTTGTATTTTGATTTGAAAGGAAGAGTCATTATGGTCTCTTTGATGGTGTGTTTTACTAGAAGCCACTCTCTCAACTCAAGGGTTTCTTCAGGAGTAAGTGCCATCCAGCGATATAGATAGAATGGGTGAAGCGGAATTTTCAGTTTTTTCGATAGGATAACCGCTTGGGAGGCGCTTGGAATCTGCAATAGTGGTGAGTCTACGAACTGATTAACATCTTCGGGGGTCAATCCTGATTTAGAGAGATACTTTTCTAATTCAGGCAGTTCGATTTTAGAAACTGCATGGTCAAGGTCATGTGACCACCATTCCTCACAATATCCAGCTGGTACTAATGGATGATTGTTCTCAAGGAACTCACCTAGTGCAACAAGAATATCACCGAGGTATAGAATCTTCTCAATCTTTCCCTCTAGCATTTTGGCTTCGTTGGTGTTACGCACTCGTACCACAGACCCATCTTTGAGACGGACAATAGGTCCTTCGATAGAATCAACTGGAGTAACTATGGAGCCCTTTCCAGGTCGCTCAGTTCGAATGTGAGTACCAGGAGCAAGAAACTCTTCCACTATGTACATGGTTGCTGGATGTACCCCAACGCCAGCAAGTCCAGTATTTCGAGACCTGCCATATCTAAGTCTAAACCCACCAATATGTGAAGGGTGAGAGAACACAGGACGTCCACCTATGACATCAGCTAAGTAGTCAGATTTTGGCTCAAGTTTTTTATCTAGTGTATCTTCCTCCTTACTAGATGCCACCTTCGACATTCTATTGGAGAGTTCATCGAGCCATTCCCAGCCGCTGATTTGGATTCCGCTAACAATCTTTGCTAGCTTCACCGCTCTCCCAACAACGCCATCACTGAGGACAAGAACAGCTCCTCCACGGACCCTGTTTGTTTCAATTCGTTCTAGATCACGACTTCCTGAAACTTCAAACTCCTCAGTGGGCTCACCGGTCAACATTATTGGCAACCGTGACGCAGCAAATCGTATCAGATCAGGATAAACCGGGTATTGAAGGTGAACTAATCGAGCATAGAGTTCAACTTCTTCCAAAGCACGCTCGGTTTCTTCTACTGTAGCTTTGAATGCAGGCAGGTTTAGCACTTGACGAACGTAATCTGCGACTAGTACAGTCATAGCAGCCTCAGTTCCCCCTGCAGCTCGGATAGGTCCAGCAAGGTACAATGCTAGATATCTATCATCTCCGGAACCCCTGATACGAACTTTAGCTATTCCTTCAAGGGGGGCTGCTGTGATGCTTTCTGTGAGAATTGATAGTGCGACCCGGACAGCCTTATCCGCGGCTTTCTCTGCATCTTCAATTTGACCAAGCTTTCCCTCTGCAATTTCTTTCGCTATGGCAAAGGCAACTTCTTCACGAGATTTTCCTTCTTGTAACTCGCGGATACGTTTGGCTACCCCTATTGGACCCTCCAGAGTGGCTTCAACTCGTGCAGCTACATCATGAGCTGGAGGTATCTCGACTCTAGTTGTTGGGTCAAATCCTTGTAGTCGAGCTGTTTCTGCAATGGCATAGAGTGTGTGTACTTCCTCATTTATCATGCTGAAATACTGTTTGTAGAAGATACTGTGCTCGGGAATACTCGGGTCAGGTTCGGTCACAACAAATCATCATCTCTCTGTCATGATAGCGTATTTTGTGTTTCGCTTGATGAAGCCAAGAAATGCTCCAAGCTCGTGCTTGTTGAGGAGATTACTTTAAAGCGATTAGACATGACCATAAAACAGCCTATACCACCACATAGGATACAGAAGGTGACCCATTTGCTTACTCTTGAAGAAACGATTGAACTGATTTTAAAGCATAGATCCGACTATGAACGTAAAGACATACTGAGGATGATTGAAGAGAAACGGGAGGAACTTGGACGTGAGGTGATCAATGACGAGTCAGCTGCAATGATAGTAGCTAGAGAACTCGGAGTTGATCTTCATCAAATTTCACCCAAAGCGCGCCAGAGGATTGAGGATATTACTGAAGCAACAAGAAACATAGCTCTCACTGCTAAGGTAATCAACATAGGCACAATCCGAACATTTTCCCGAAAAGACGGGGGAGGAGAGGGAAAAGTCGCTAGCATAATGGTTTCAGATGAAACGAGTACTATCAGAGTTGTTCTCTGGGATGACCTTACAAACATTGTGTCTGAGAATGGTATCTCTATTGACGATATTATTCAAATACGCGGGGCATATGTGAAAAAAGGACTTGGAGATACATTAGAACTGAATATGGGCAGGATGGGACAGATCAGAGTCTTAGAAGATTATGAGATTGAAGAGCTTGGCATTGATTTTGGTGATTCATCAACCGCTGATCAAAAAATCGCTGACCTGAAAGAGGGTCTTTTCAACATCAGTCTAAAGGTGAAGATTCAACGCGTATTTCAGCTATCTACCTTCACAAGACAAAGGGATGGTTCTGAGGGACGAGTGCTAAGCATTATTGGGGCAGATGAAACAGGATCTGCCCGAATTGTCTTTTGGGACGAAAAAGCCTCAGAAATGGAGAAAGCAGAAGAGGGTGAAGTCATTCAACTTCGTGGAGTAAATACGAGACTGAATCGAGATGGTAGTGAAATCGAAGTGCATGTTGGACGTGCAGCTTCAATAGAGAGAGCCCTAAAAGAGAGAATTGATGCTGTGAAGGTGACACTGTCTGAAGGTGGTTCAGAACCACTTGGATTGAAGAATATAGTAGATCTTACAACGGGTATGTGGGATGTCGATATTGAGGGGAAAGTTGTCACTGTCTATGATGTGACCAACTTCACGACTAAGGATGGACGAGATGGACAGGTTAGAAACGTTATTCTTGCAGATGAGTCGGGAAAAACTCGCGTTACTTTTTGGAATGATGATGTCGATAAGATAGAGGATATCAAAGAGGGCGATGTCATCAAGATTCTTCATGGATATGTAAAAGAGGGGTTCAGAGGCGGTGTTGAATTCCAAGTTGGGCGCAAGGCAGAGATTCAAATCAACCCTAAGGGGTCCAAGCTCCAGAAACTTGATGTTTCACAGGTGTCGCTCCAACCTATGGCGAAGGCCTCAAGAGTGCTAATTGGGGATATTAATGATAATACAGAAGGTAAAAGTGTGGAGATTTGTGGTATAGTTGTAAATTTGAGTCAAACAGTCACTCCAATCTATCAAGCTTGCCCAAGTTGTAGCAAGAAATTAGATGAAACAGATGGTGAATATGTTTGCAAATCCTGTGGAAAAGTCGATAGACCTGAACCTAGAATGTTATACAAAATAACTGTCGATGATGGATCAGGTTCAATCAGAGTCACGCTCTTTGGCAAAGTTGGAGAAGAGTTGCTTCAAATGACTGCAGAAGAGGCTAATGAGATGATAAAGAAGACTGGAAGAGGGGTTCAGCCTCTTGTTGAAAACTCGGACAAGGTTGTTGGAAAATATATTGCAGTCTATGGCCGTGTGAAGAAATTCCGAGATTCGTTTGATCTTTCAGCAAGTGGATTTGAGTTTGCTGATCCTGTAAGAGAAATTAAACGGATGAAAGAAGAAATTCAAAAAGAAGTAGGTTGAAACGACCACTGCATTATTGATTCCACATTCTTTTATTAAAAGAGCATATTATTCATTATTATAAAACATGAAGTGTTTGTGAAACACGCAATGAGTCCTGTTCGAATAGTTGTTGCAGAACGCAACTATCTAAGAGGTGTTCTTAGAGCATTCCTAGAAGGAAAAAAGAATCAAAACTATGTTTTAGGGTGTTTCAGAAACGTTCCTATATCAATTTTCGATGAGATTGCACAAGAGCTTTCAAACTATTCTCATACACTTCGATTTGGCGAACTCTATAAGATAAGAAAAAAGCTCTTGAATCAGCTCAAGAACAGAGAGGAAAAAACTCGTTGGAGTCCTTGGGCTCTCAGTAAGTATTAACCACTATTTGAGAGCTACTTACTTGCTTCGATGAGTGTTTCCATTCCTGAGAGAAAAGTATCGACATCAAAGCGGTTATTGTAAAGGTAGAAACTAGCTCTTGCAGTCCCCCTCTTTGGATCGATACCCATTTGGTAGTGAAATGGTCCAACGCAGTGCCAACCACTACGGACCATGACATTGTATTCATCATTTAGAAAAGTAGCCACATCATGTGCAGACGAAATTGTGTCAACCGTGAATGTAACAAGTCCGGTCTTGATATTGATATCATCGGTTCCAAGGATGTGGACATGTTCCATATCGCGAAATCGTTCTAAGACCATTTCAAGTAGGGAACGTTCATACTTCTCAATCTCATGCATTCCTATTGTCAGAAGATATTCCGCTGCTGCACCTGCTCCTATTGCACCAGCATAGTTCTGCAATCCGGCTTCGAATTTCTCAGGAGGAGGTAGATATTCAGGGAGTATCTTTCCATTCTCAAAACGGACATCACTCACAGTATCTCCGCCATAGAAAAACATGTTCATGGACTTGAGATGCTCTAACTTACCGTATAGAACACCCATCCCTGTTGGTCCGCACATCTTATGGACTGAGATTGCTGAAAAATCAACATTGAGGTCTTGAACATCAAGTGGATGGTGTGGTGCATATTGAGCATCATCACTCATAACCAAAGCTCCGTGATCATGTGCAATTTCTGCGATTTCTTTCATGGGAGTAATTGTGCCAGTGACGTTGGAGGAATGGACAATTGAAACAAGACTAGTATCGTGGTCTATTGTCCTCTTCCAATCTTCAATGTCAAAGGTGCCATCGGACCGTGCCTTCACAATCTCGATACCTAGTCCATCTCTTCTTGCCCTTTCTATGAAGGGAAGTGAGCCGCTGTGATGTTCAAGGGATGTTGTAACAATCTTAGAGTCCTTTGGTAGTTTTACTGAAGTTGCAACAATATTCAGTGACTCTGTCGCATTTCTAGTCCAGATGCATTCGCTTTCATCAGCAGCATTCAAGAATTTTGCAAACTTCTCTCTGGCTTCAATATATGCATTAGAGGCCTCTTCTCCAAACTTATGGATGCTTCGTCCTCCACAAGCTGGATATTGTTCATAATACTCATTCATGGCATTTATGACCTGTCGTGGTTTGAGAGCCATGCAGGCACTATCTAGATACACTACTGGTTTATTGTTGATAGTGCGTCGAAGAGCAGGAAAGTCATTTCTGATTTTGGCCCAGTTCACCATGCTGATCAATCCTTCACCAGTTGCCACCGATAACCTCCCTTGCCAAATTTCTTTGTGATTAGACCCATTTCTACTAGCTGATCAGCAGCAGCTACAAAAGTATCTCCGCCTGCACAATCAATACAAATCTTGGCAAATTTGTCAGTCATTGCAATCTCAAGTATCTCTTTTGTTGTTAGCGAATCAGTAGATTCAAGGATTTTGAGTACACACTGAGCGTTTTTAGGGAGGTCTGACATTGTTAGCCAGCGGAACAACAAGCAATAAGAAACCTTCGTAATAGACCTGAAGGCATTCAACAAAACGCTTAAATGAACACCTGAGCCGATGAGCCCGCTCTATTTCTTTCGGGGCTACTGCTCTGAGATGTGTGAAATAGGTAAAGGGTGAATCTTCATGGGAAGAAGACGAAGGCAAAAAGTACGTCGGCGACCACAAAAACGCATTCCAGATGTGTATCCATGTCCAGATTGTGGAAATACAGCAATCAAGATTGAGCTTTATCGTGATAATGGTTTAGCCACAGTGAAGTGTGGGTCTTGTGGTCTTGAGATGACCGTTGATGAAGTCAACCCTCTGACGGAGCCAGTAGATATCTATGGATCATTTATTGATAGATTCTATGAGAGTCGAAAAGCTGAGGTCTGACAAAGTACAACATCTATCATTCAGCAATGGTTATAAGCGGACTCAGTCCGAAGGCACAAGATTCTGATGCAGACCGTTGAAACCTTAATTTCTATCATATTTATTTTACTTGCTGCAATGGGAATCCTTGCAATTATTCTTACTATGGGCTATATGGTCTACGGTGAGGAGGAAGAGGAATAGACCACGGGATGTTGTTCCCGATGAAGAGTTCGATTTTACGCACTGCATTTGAAAAGGTGGCACCGCACATCTCCAATCTTGAGTCTATGAAGAGTCTTGTTGACGAGGTTGAAAAGTCGACTGATTCTCTTGAATCGATTCTAATGGAGTTGGAGTCAAGGTTAGAAGATGCAGAAGTTACCCTAAGGACTGATATACGCATCTTGATTAACGAATGTCGACATTTGGGTGACAGGATGACTCCCAAATGACTGCATTTACACTACTCAGTGAGGAGATAGCTAGTTTCCTCAGGGCTAATGGTATAGTTCAATTTACTCCAATTCAAGAAAAAGCTGTACCTATTCTCTTCAGTGAGTCTGAAAACGCACTTCTTCTAGCGCCTACTGGGAGTGGCAAGACTGAGGCTGCGTTGTTACCACTTCTTCATCGTTTACAAAGAATGAAAGAAACTCAAGAGCTCTTCGGGTTTTATATCTTGTATATCACACCTCTGAGAGCGTTGAATCGTGATGTTTTCAAGAGAATCGAAGATCTATGCAATCATCTGGGAATCAGTGTTGCAGTTCGACATGGAGATACATCTCAATACATAAGAAGGAAACAAGCTATCAGACCACCAAACTTACTCATTACAACACCTGAGTCTCTCCAAGCAATTTTACCTGGAAAGAGATTAAGATATCATCTAAGAACTGTTTTTGCAGTCATCATTGATGAAGTTCACGATTTGGCTGATAGTAAGCGAGGAATTCAGCTTAGTCTGGGTCTTGAGAGGCTTGACAGGCTAGTTGGAAACCAAGTAAAACGTATTGGGTTATCAGCTACGGTGGGAAACCCTAAAGAAGTTGCATTGCTTTTGGGAGGGTTTAGATCTGCAAAAACAGTCTGGGCAGGCTATGGTACACGCAATATGGACCTTAGAGTTGATGTCCCGGTTCCGACAGATGAGCACCGAGCGTTAGCAAAGAAGATATCATACCCACAACACTCTGTTGCCCGTTTAGACGCAATTATTGACCTTATCAAGAGTCATCAATCAGTACTTCTATTCACTAATACTCGTTCATTTTCAGAAGTGCTAGGAGCAAAGATGCGAGCTGTTTCTCCCCCGTTCGAATTTGATGTTCATCATGGGTCCCTATCCAAGTCTGCTCGACTCAGTGCAGAGGATAGGCTCAAGAGTGGGGTTTCAAGAGCCATCATTGCTACTTCTAGTTTGGAGCTTGGGATTGATATTGGATTGGCTGATTTGGTAATACAATACTCCTCACCAAGGGAGGTAGCTAGACTTCTTCAACGAGTTGGAAGAGCAGGACATGCTGTTGGCAAGTCTTCAAAGGGTGTGATTATTGCAACTGTTAATCTTGATGATATTATCGAGTCAGGAGTCATCCTTAGACGAGCTCGTCAGAACAAGGTCGAGGATGCTAAAATACCCAAAAAATCGTGGGATGTCCTTAGTCACCAGATTGCAGGGGTGCTTCTTGATTTGAATGAGCTTGAAAAAGATGATCTATTGAAACTCGTTAGCTCAGCATACCCATTTTCACAGGTCACTTCTGAGGAGTTAGATGGTCTTTTAGATTTCATGAACGAAAGAAAAGCCTTAGAACTCAGTGGTATTATGGTGAAAAAAGGTCCAAGAACTAGACTTTTCTATTATAATCATCTCAGTACGATTCCTGATGTCAATCAGGTAAACGCAGTGGATTTGACAACACGCACTTCAATAGGAGTACTTGATGAGGATTTTGTTTCATCCAATGTTGAATCTGGATCAATATTTGTGATTAGAGGACGTCCTTGGAATGTCATCAGAATAGACGATGAAACAGGAGAGGTTTTGTGCGTTCCAGCAGGTGGGACTGACTCCGAGGCGCCTCGTTGGGTTGGAGAAATGATTCCTGTCCCATTTGAGGTCGCTTCAGAGGTTGCAAAGGTTTGGAATACTGTTTTAGATAAAGATCCAAAGACTGTAGGTAAATGGCTAGCAAAAGAATACGGAATATCTCAGGATTCGCTCAGTTATGTGTTAGAAGTTTTAAGAAACAGTAAGAACTCCCTTGAGAAACTCCCAACTACGAACTGTTTTGTGATTGAGAGCTTTGAAGCTGGATTAGTGCTTCATGCTCCATTAGGAACAAAGGTCAATGAAACATTGGGGATTGTCGTAGCATCACTCTTAACAACACGTTTTGGTGTTGAAGTGGCAGTAGAACGAGACCCCTATCGAATTCTATTCACTGCTGGTAAGAGAATCAATCCAAGTTGGGTCATAGATGTTCTTCAAGAGTACTCTGGTGAACAGGTATCAGTCATTCTTCGGTTAGCAGTGAAACAAACACAGAACTTTGCCTCAAGGTTCATTCATGTTGCAAGAAGAATGGATATCATAAAGAAAGATGCAAAACAAAAAGAGGTGCCTGTCAAATACCTCATAAAATCATTAGAGGGGTCTCCAGTGTTCCAGGAGGTTATGAGAGAGGTCTTAGATGATAAATTAGATGAGGAAAGAGTTAGAGAGATCTTTGACAAGTATTCCAGTGGGGAACTTGATGTTCACATAGTAGTCACTGAAAACCCATCACCTCTTGCACGACTTATTATTGAGGAAAAGACCAGATTTGAGGTCATGGGAGAGATTACTGATGAGAATGAAGTACTTCGAATGATGGAAGAACGATTACTCGCTACGAGATTCAGGCTCATCTGCATGGCGGAAAACCATTGGAACTCAGTTAGGACTCTGTCTACACTTGACGAGGAAGTAATATGCCCTATTTGCGGATCAATGATGATTGCGGCAATATCACCAACATCAAAGGATTTCCCCAAAACACTTGCAAAACGGATGCATGGCGAGAAACTCACAAGAAGCGAAGAAAAAGAACATAGAACCGCATCACTTACCGCAGAGCTAGTTTCAAGATATGGTAAGACCGCATTATTGGTCTTGGCAGGAAGAGGAATTGGAGCAACCACAGCGTCCAGGATTCTCAAACCAAGCTTGAAGGATAGACTTGAGATTCTCAAGGCTATAGCCAAAGGAGAATTACAGTATGAAAGAACCAGACCGTACTGGTAACCAAAGGAAACCTATGATTGTATTTGCTGGGAGGAGCAATGTTGGAAAGAGTAGTACGATTCGTGCGCTCACTGGAAAAAAAGTACGAATAGGTAAGAAGCCGGGAAGCACTCGATGGGAGTTAATGATTGACTATGGTCCAATCACAATTGTGGACATTCCTGGGTTCGGGTACATAGCAGGACAAAGTAAGACTCTGATAGAGGAAACAAAGAAAAATGTCATTCAAAAGCTGGAGGAGTGGAAAGATGACATAATCTTGGCAGTTCTAATCATCGACATTTCTCTCTTCAGGGAGTTATATGAGAGATGGTCATCTCGCGGAGAGATTCCCATTGATGTTGAGTTCTATAGTTTCCTATCAGAAATCTCTCAAAATGTGATTGTGGTAGCTAATAAGAGTGACAAGGTCAAAAAACGTACTCTCCAAATCGAGTTGGATTTCTTGGTAACCAAGCTCAAAGAAGCGAGTTCAACCAAAGATCCCATTGTGGTGCTTGCATCAGCTAAGAAGAAACAAGGATTGTCATATCTAGCATCAATGATAGATGACTTGTTAGTGGACCATGGTTTGGATAGACCACAATGGGCTCTTACCTGATTTTTTTGAGTATATAGAAAGCTACTCCTACAGCAAAGACTACAGATGAGATGATTAGCATTGGGAGAATTGCACTTGGAGCCTCAACAAACTCCTGGGACAACCAACCCATGATATTCATGAATAGTCGCGCATTATCAGCTGAGTAGAACCATCGTAAGCCAGTATTTGGATAATCCAAATTTCTTCCTGTGAACATAAGAGTAGAACCAATTATGACAATCCTGCTCTCATTATACTCGAAAGCAGACATCCAAGAAGGAAAGGTGCCATTTATTGCGGAATAAGAAAGAGGATCTTGCTCAAAATCTGCAAGAGTCATGTTCGGAAAGGAGTAGTTGGCCCAAGTGTTCGGTCCTTGTCGGAACTGTGCAAATGTAGTATCATAACCTGAGGCAATGCCACTAGCCAGTTCCACTGGCTTCAGGGTGGCAGTCATTACATAGAGCTCATTGATATTCCTAAATATTGGATGACTTGCCTCCCAAGTCGTTGGATCTAATTTTAGCATATAGGGATATGATACATTGAACACGGTATGGTCATAATCAAACATTGTGTCTGCATAGAAGGTCTCAAAATCAGTTGCATTTATGCTGAACCTAACTCCAGTGATATTAATGCTATCAAGAAGATCGTTGATTATTTTGTTCTCACCCATGTCCTGCATAGTCGCGTCAGCCCAATATCTTGAGCTTTGTTCAATAGTGGGATCACCCAATATGTATAATGAGCTACCATTAGCTAGCAGCTCAGCAATTCCATCCGATTCTGCAGCAGTGAACGGTGAATTCGAATCGGGACTAGCGATTATGAGAATATCAACATCATTAAGAACTGTGTCAGTCAGTTCATCATCGGTATTGATTCGTACCATATACCTCGTTGATTCATTGACTGTATCAAGCATGAGTTTCAAGCCATCTTCAACATCAAAGGCATCATGCTGTTGGTTATGGTTTGCATCATAGAGTACTAGAATGGGGTCTAGATCAGCCTGTGCTCGAACACCAATCTGAAGACTGGATAAGAGAACCATTACTGTCACTGCTACTGCAAGTACTCTTGTGGCATTCCTGAGCTGATTCATTTTGATATTCCGACCTTATTGCTCAGTCAGCGTGCCTGACCTTAGGCCGTGTTTTAAAGTTATCTTCACATGCTATTATTAGTCAATCAGTTCGTCGCCATTCAACATACAGCTTTCGTCGCTCTGTATCAGTTGATTCTCGAGATTCGTATTCCTCACGAATCTCAGCGATTCTTTGTGCTAGAAGATGATAACAAAAGGTCGCCTCTCTTGAGATGACTACTTCTTGATAGAAGCTCCTACAGGTGCAGTATAATTCAGGAATGATAAAGTATTGACGACCTCGACCCATCACAATCCAAGTAGCTGATTCACTTGGTTTGAACTTATATCTGATGATTTTCCTTTCTTCCACTGCCCTCAGTGCTTTTACAAACTTCTTGCCATACTTATCTTTGAGGTACTCAATATCGTCTTGAGTGAGATTCTCCTTTGAAAGTCGTTTTACTTCGGATTGCGGAAGGGACATAATATTCACTTTGTTTTCTTGTATAACCATGTTAAAATGTTGTATATTGGAAGGAAAATCAGCAATGGAAACGATATTCGATGATAGAGGCATGATAGTCAAGTATGACGACTCATCAGTCCTTCTAATATCGGACATTCATCTCGGGTTAGAAGAAGAACTTGCTGAGAGCCGGGGTGTGCGGTTTCCACATCAACATCCAGCTATGTTAAAGAGATTAGAGAGATTGCTGAAGAAGCATGAAATATCTCATCTAATGATTATTGGAGATGTGAAGCACACTATTCTTACTGACAGTCATTATAATTGGGAAATCATTCCAGAGTTCATGAAGACTCTGACTGAATTTGTAGAAACAACTGTGATCCCAGGAAATCACGATGGTGATTTGACAGCACTTCTTCCTCGAAATGTCAATATAGTTGATGTCCGGGGCATGTTGACTGGACCTGAGAATGAACAGGTGGGTCTCTTACATGGTCACTCTTGGCCTTCTGCAGATATTTTGGATGCAAAAATGATTGTGGTTGGACATAATCATCCAACAATCCGGAGGGTTAGAGATGCATCGGTTCCTGAGATTGGTCGTTCCTCAAGACGACGATATGCTGGAACTGTACCTGTTGTCTTGAAGTCGAAATTGAACAAGAACTGTGTCAGAAGTGCGATAGGAGTACTTGAGATTCCTGATGATACAATGTGTAGTATAATCACTCTTCCAAGCTTTAATGAGCTGCTGTCAGGCATTTCTGTCAATCATCCAAAGTCTGATTTCCTTGGCCCCCTCTTTGAAAATCAATGCGCACGTCTCTCAGAGTCCGAGGTATATAGTGTTGATGGAATTTACTTGGGGTCTGTGGAGTGGTTTCGTGAACGTTTCAACGAAATGATTAAATCCAATCCAACCTGGGACTGATTCAGACTCATGGGTCGGTGGTCTAGTTTGGTATGATTCTTGGTTCGGATCCAAGGGATCGCGAGTTCAAATCTCGTCCGGCCCACCACTCATCTTTTTCTGCAGTTCCGCAGTGTTATATGCCTTTGAAGCATATTCTAGGTTTGATTATCTATAAGAAGGTTGTATTGTGAAGGCATTAGCCAAAATCATTGCCGGAGTAACCATTTGTATTGTCATAATTGGTTCGTTCTGGTTTCTGTATGGTTCAAACAATTTTGAAGTGCCTTTCGAAACAATTGACAAGGGAGAGATATCAGGTTACGAATCAAGGGACAATGTGACAATACGAGATGGACTTGCTTGGGAGGATCTTTGGACAGAGATGCAGAGTATTTACTCACATCCTGATGATTTGCCTGAGGTTAACTTCGCAGAAGAGATTGTCATAGGTGTATTCCGTGGCTATTGTGGTTCTGGTGGATATTGGATTAGAATCACACGAATTGCTCTAACTGAAACAAACTACATAGTCTATGTGGAAGAGTCGCTACATGGAGGATTTACATGTGTTATCACATATCTGTACCATGTTGTCAAGATTTCGGGGTATCCATTGAATCTCCCAGTTCAGTTTGTATTTAGCATGGTCTGAAACAACACGCTACTATTAGTTCTTCACAGACAAAGCATAAAGAATGATAGCTGCAGTTCCTGCGGGACCAATATCGACTACGGCATCAAGACTACGGCATTCTCCTAAGTCCATCTCCTTTCTTGAGAAAGAACTGGTGCTCCCAGAAAGCAAAATGGCTATCCGTTCTCCTGATTTTGCTCGTTCAGAGAGCTGATCCAAATCAAGACGCTCCTTTATGAGAACTGGAGATGTGATGAGTAATGGATTTTCGATACCAATGACTTCTAGGACGTCCTTAAGATCTGGTAGAACCATGAAGTTCTTTTTCATTTTCAGGGCTAAACGGTTCGCATCAGGGACTCCAGCCTGTGCAGCAGATCCTTCAGCCTTTGAAACTATAAAGTTGGAGTACCCAAGTCCGTACACAACTTGAGCTGTTTCGATGGTCTTTGATGCTGAGTGAATATTATGTAGGACCACATAGATGTTCTTGAGTGAATCAGTCAATTTTTGTACAAACCTCCTGTGCGATTAGCTGAGATACTACTGGGGGAACACTCTCACCCACTTGATTGTATTGACTGTCGGAAAATCCAGTGAAGACAAAGGAGTCTGGATAACTCATTAGTCGTGCATGCTCACGTACAGTCAAGAGTCTGTTTTCGTAGGGATGAATATACCGAGAGAGACCATTTATTGATGTTGAGAGTTGATCAGGGAAAAGACGGACCCAGTTTGGTAGACTTCTCGCCTTTGAAACACGGAATCTTCTAACGCCTTGACCCCACCGGGTTCTGGATATAGCCTTCATTCTTTCTTCAGAGAGTGGGTAGTCTATATGGTTTGGAACTTCTAACTCTGGATCAAAGAGTTGGTTCAGTCTAAGACGAGGAAGGTCGCCAATTGCGTCTATGACGGTTGGAGGCGCTTTTCGAGGCAGTTTCAGTCTAATATTGCTGATAAAGACGCGAAGTCGTCTAGAGGGATTCCCATGTTGATGAGCTCTAATCATGTTGATCTTGGCATCATCAATACCAACACGTTCGAACTCTTTCTGAATTATCTCTTTGCCACCAGCATTGAGTAGTGCTGCTACATTCTCAATGACAAAGACCTGTGGTGAGAGGTCGCCAATAATTCGTATTGCATCCAGTAGCAGTTTTGCAGATCCCTCACCATAGACTCTCTCAGCTGCAGATTTGCTACTATCAGGATTTGCCTTACTGAACTCCTCACACGGGGGTGATGCAATAATGATATTGGGTACTCCATTCAGTGTTTCTTGGATTTGAGTTGAATGAAGGCTGTGAATATCAGTCTGCCAAATAATGGAGTCTGGATAGTTGAGCTTGTATGTTTCAAGAGATGGAGGATCAGTATCTATGGCGAGATGCGTATCATCAATATAGGATTTGAATCCGTATGAAAATCCGCCTGCACCACAGAATAAATCAAGAATCTTCATGCACTTTTCACAATCCGTCTGATCTGTATTGCATATACCTCTGATTATAACAATGTCGAAGGAAGACTTCAAAAGCACCGATTATCTACGGCGGCTTTAAACTACTGCTTTGAGTGAGAAAGAATGCCAACAGGTTCAGGAAAAGGTAAGGCAATTCTGTTTGGAGAACACTTTGTGGTCTATGGACTTCCTGCTCTTGCTGCAGGAATAGCATCAGAAACAACAGCTACAATCACGAGAGTACGTTCCTTTGGTTGGAAACTTGTTGATAACCGACCAGCCATGCCTGGATACAAGGAAAAGAAGTATGAGGAACAGAAAGCATCGATTGAAAATATGTTGAAACATCTCAATATCGATAGTACAAAGACTGGGTTCCAAATTGATTTGGGGGGTGATTTGGTATGTGCCTCTGGTATTGGAGCGAGCGCAGCAAGCTGTGTTGCCATTGCTCGAGCATTGAATGAAGAGTATTCGTTAGGTTTGGATGATTATCAGATCAATGAAACTGCCTATATTGGAGAGATGGGATATCATGGAACTCCTTCAGGAATTGATAACACCGCATCAACATTTGGTGGCCTAATCTGGTTTGTACGTGATTTGAACGGAGGAAGTCCCAAGTTCGAAACTCTCAAGCTGGGAAGTTCTGCAGACCTTGTGATTGCATCTACGGGACTAACTGCTAGTACAAAAGTGGTTGTTAGTGATGTCAGAAAAAAGAAAGATGATGATCCAGATTGGTTTGATTTAATATCAAGAGAATACAATCAGCTAGTTAATGATGCTAGAAAAGCCTTGATTAAATTAAATTTTGACAAAGTTGGCATTTTAATGAATAAAAATCATGAATTACTGCAAGATTTGACAGTATCCTGCAAAGAACTTGATAATTTGGTGAATATTGCTCGTGAAAATGGTGCTATCGGCGCTAAGATGACAGGTACAGGGAGAGGAGGAAACATGATAGCGCTAGCTCCTGACAAGACGACAATGAAAGGAATTGCATCCGCATTAGAGAGAGGTGGTGCTGCAGGTGTATGGACTACATCATTTGGGGTTTGAGGTGAGCTGATGATACTTGAAGAATATATTATGAAATTGAAACAAGATGGAAAAATCACTGCAATAAGTAAAAGCGTTTCAAAGAATCTAGAGATTGCTGGAGTGTTAAAGACTCTCGAGCCTAAGCCTGTGTTATTTGAGAACGTGAAGGAGAGCAGGTTTCGCGTTGCAGGTAACCTGTTCTGTAATAAAACGCAAGTTGCAGACTACTTTGGAATAACAACTGAAGAGATAATTCCGACCTTAGCAAATGCCATCGAAAATCGCAGTGAACCGGAACAGACCAGTAAAGCACCTTGTCAAGAAGAGGTTGAGGACAAGGTGGACCTTGATATATTACCAATTCTGTTTCATAATGAGATTGATGGAGGACCATACATCTCTTCTGGAGTTGTAGTTTCTTCAGATCCAGAGTATGGACAGAATTTGGATTTCCATAGGGCAATGCAGATTGGGAGAAATCGGATGGTCGCTAGGGTAGTCAGCGGGCGTGACTTTCATAGGTACTTGGAACGAAATGGTGAGGTGGATGTAGCATTCTGCGTTGGTAACACACCTGAAGTGTTGATAGCCGCTGCAACTTCGGTTGAAACTGGGATAAATGAACTAGAGATAGCTAATGCCCTCCGTCCAATTAGAGTAACTAAGGCTAAGACTGTCGATTTGATGATTCCAGCAGACTGCGAGTTTGTTCTAGAGGGTAGAGTGGTGCTCAAAGAAAGACATGCAGAAGGTCCCTTCATTGACCTTACAGAAACTGTAGATGTGATACGACAAGAGCCAATATTCGAGGTGAAGAAGATTACACATAGAAAGAGTGCAATTTGGCAAGGTTTGTTACCTGGTCGGTCAGAGCACAAGATTCTGATGGGTATGCCTCGAGAACCTACAATATTCAAGAAAATAAAGGAGCGAGGGATTAACGTTCTTGATGTTTACATCACTCCTGGTGGAACAAGTTGGTTGCATGTTGCTGTGAAGATACAGAAAAAGAACGAGGATGATGGTTTACAGGCCTTGGAAGCAGCATTTGCAGGACACAAGAGTGCAAAACACATCTGGGTGTATGATGATGACATAGATATCTATTCAGATGAGGAACGAGAGTGGGCAATGGCTACCCGTTTCCAAGCAGATGTTGACTTAATAATGAAAGACCGTGAGCCTGGAAGTTCTCTTGACCCAAGCGCAGAACCAGGAACCAAACTAACCACAAAGTGTGGGTTTGACTGTACAAGGGTCATCGATGCAAAAGGTAAGGGTTTTGCTAAAGCAAAGTTCCCAGAGGTCGACCTCAAAAAGTATCTAGGTGAGTGATATGGGACTCAAGCTCACACAAGAAGAGAAGGAAATGCTTGATGGCAAGCAGGGTAGAGCCACAAGAAAGGCTATGGAGATAATCACGACACTTGGTGAGATTTATGGAGCTCAAAGGCTCATTCCAGTTTCAAGTGTACAGATTGCTGGTGTATCATACCATAATCTGGGAGAAGCTGGACTCGAGTATTTAGCTGAAATGGCAGAAGATGGCCGAGCCAGAGTTCTGACTACATTGAACCCTGCAGGTATGGATCTTTCTGAGTGGAAAAAACATGGAATCAGTGAAGATTTTGCCATAAATCAACAGAGAGTAGTAGATGCGTTCGAAAAGATGGGGGTTATCACAACATGTACCTGTACACCTTATCTGATTGGAAATCTACCGCATTTTGGAGAACACATTGCTTGGGCAGAGTCTTCCGCGGTTTGTTTCTCTAACTCTGTAATTGGGGCACTTACTAACAGAGAGGGGGGTCCCAGCGCTCTTGCATCAGCACTGACTGGAAGAACTGCTGAATACGGTCTTCATCTCCAAGAGAACCGGATTGCAGAAGTGAAGTATGAAATCAAAACAGAACTGAGTGAAACTGATGATTTTGGTCTGCTTGGTCAAGTAATTGGAGAACGAACGGGTAAGACGATTCCATATATTACTGGAATCAAGCATGCAACCACAGAGGAGTTGAAGTCATTTAGTGCCTCAGTGGCAACATATGGTGGTGTCGCAATCTTCCATATGGAAGGAATTACTCCGAATAGAACCACAATTCCAGAAAAGACCGAGATTGTCACAAGAGAGGACTTGAATAAAGCTCGGGATGCACTTGATGATGAAGATGCAGAGATTGATTTCATCAGTGTGGGATGTCCTCATGCAAGCATCAAGGAGATTGCAGCAGTAGCTGAGCTGCTTGATGGCAAAAAGGTGACAGATGGGAAAACTGTTTGGATTACAACCGCGAAGCCAACAAAAGACCTCGCAATAAAGATGGGATTCTATGATAAAATAGAGAAAGCTGGTGCATTCCTTGTTGCTGATGCCTGTTGTGCAGTGGCGCCGCTAGAAGGAAGATTCACTGGATTGATGACAGATTCGGCGAAAGCATGCTTCTATGCTCGCGGAAAAAATAAGTTCAAGACTGAAATCCGAACCGTTGATGATTGTATTAAGGAGGCGGTGTCCTAATGCAAGGCAGGAAAATCTTCAAGGGCAAAGTGCTAGGGGAAGCGTTAGTAACAGGTGAAGACATCTCATTCTATGGAGGTTGTGATCCCGAAACTGGAGAGATAGTTGAGAAAGGTCATCACCTTGAGGGAAAATCTGTGGCTGGTAAGATACTTGTCTTTCCAACAGGTAAAGGTTCTACTGTTGGTTCATATGTTTTATATGCTCTCAAAAAAGCCGAAAGAGCTCCACTTGCAATAATTAACAGGACTACTGATCCTGTGGTGGCTGTCGGATGTATCATATCTGAAATACCTGCAGTTGACCAGATTGAGATTGATAAAATCAAAACTGGACAAAAAGTGGAAGTGGACGCCGACAATGGCGTCGTTTCCATAATTGAGCAGTAATTAGAACCGCTGGACCTGAGGTTCAAAGTCCTCAGGAGAGAAGATAGCTTCACCTTCCTCTGGTAAATCGCCTCGCTCTCGAAGAGTTTGTCCTGTTAGGAGATAGTATACAAGTGCCAGTGATTTACGACCACGGTTGTTGGTGGGAATCACTAAATCCACATTTGTGGTCACATTATCAGTATCACAGAGTGCAATAACTGGAATACCAATCTTAGCAGCCTCAGTAAGAGCCTGTTGATCTGTTCGTGGGTCTGTCAGAATGACCACATCAGGCTCAATGTAAGTTCGTGGGATTCGTGAGTGTCCCAGGTACAAAACGCTCAGTGAATGCATTTGCTCCAATATAGTATGCAAATGTTTCTACTGGTCTTTTACCATAAACTCTTCCAGAAACCACTACTATTTTAGATGGGTCAAATCGTGCTAAGAACTTGGCAGCCACTCGAATTCGTTCGTCGGTCTTCCTAACATCAAGAACGTAAAGTCCAATAGGTCTTTGTCGATAAACAAAAGGCTCCATGTCTTGGGTCTTTACTTGTGTACCAATGTGACAGCCTGCAGCAAGGTACTTGTCCATTGGTGTCAAAAGCTCTAGATCAGCGACTTCTATCTCACTCATTCTATTTAACCTCCGTAGATTCCGTTGTGGCAAAAGCCATGAAACTGTCAATAATATCAATGTGTGCAAGTAGCATCCTTCGACAACAATACCTGGTTAGACCAATATTGTCTAGTACAACTGCAGGATCTTCACCCTGTCGGACTTCTCGTTTGAATTGTTCGAACTTGTCTGCAACTACTTTGCCGCAAGTGAAACATCGTACTGGTATTATCATTCTTAAGTCGCCTCACCTGTATGATTTCTGATAACGGGAACGTGCTGAAGGACCACCGAATTTCTTAGGCTCGGTTCTTCTTGGATCTCCGACCAACATTGTTCGATCATGGTCAATCATCTTTGAGCGTGCCTCAAAGTCTTGGCTCATTCGGAACAATCCTGTAGCTATTGCCATCCGTATAGCATCATCCGAAGAGAACCAAGGGCTCTAATATACGCATACGAGCAAGCTCTGGCTGATGAATCTCCAGAGGTTCTCCATTGATTCTAATTCGACCATTGCCATCCCTTATTGTTGCCTTTGCAAGACTTGTCTTTCTCTTGCCTGTGCTAACTACAACTCTCATGCTATTTTACCTCCGGGCTCCTCCAACCAAGTTCGTGGCTCAAGTCAGCCACAGTGATGTACTTTTGTTTCATGCTTGTATATCTAGCACCCTCAAGCACAATCTTCTCTGAATCTGCATACTTCTCGGGAACTCCAATGTACACCTTAATGCGTTTGAATGCGGCCTTGCCACGGGGTGTTGGCCATGGAAGCATACCACGAATCATCTTCCGTACCATCTTATCAGGGCGGCGTTCATGAAATGGACCTCTTTTTGGATTATAGGAGGTTCGAATATTGAATTTCTCTTTGAAAGATTCAATCACTGTTCTGCGTTTGCCTGTGATTATGGCTTTTTCAGCATTGACGATAACAACATTTTCACCGAGAAGAGCAGCTTTTGCAGCTTTCGTTCCAAGTCTGCCCACGACCATATTCTCGGCATCGTAGATTTTGACACTCTCTGTACTCATTGGAACCACCTATACAATTATTGTAACTCCTTTACCCTTGGGAACCTGAGTAAGTAGCTCGTCAATGGATATCAGTGAACCACCTGCACCTACTATTACTGTCCTTGCAGAGGCGGATGCATTGAGAGCTGCCACAGTCACCTTATGAGAGAGATTGCCTGATCCTAGCACCTTTCCTGGTACTACAATAATGTCTCCAGCACTAGTATAGCGGTTGATTTTTCCAATATTTACTGTAGCACGCTGGCGAGCAGGTCTAGCTATGAGCTCTGCAACTCGCTTCCAGATTCCTACATTATGTTTGGCAGATGTTTTTCTTAGCGCATTAATTAGTGCGCGTGTATTGGGGTCAGTTGGTCCAGATTTTACTGATCTTTCCATATTGTTACACCTCATAATGAATTTGCATAATCAAGAGCCAACCTGATTCTTTCTTTCAGTAACTCAGAAGATTTCTCAACAATATCCTCGGGACTAAGCGAGCCTGTTGATTCCACCTTGAAAAAGAATGTATCTTTCTTGGAGTCAATTGTGATTGCTCCTGGTTCACAGACTTCAACGCAAGCCTCGCAAAGGCTACAATCCAGTGTGTTCTGTGTTGATATTGTGTCACCATCTATCAGGAAGATATTCTTAGGACAAACATCAACGCAATCCCCACATTGATTACAGGTTTTCTTGTTCACTTCAACTATGGGTACGTACTTGTAGGAAACGGTTGATACTGGTTGAAACTTGGCATTTTCCACACCCTTTCCAAGTCGAGCATATGCCTCGACAATTAAGCGTTGGTTAGGAGCTAATTTTACTATGGGAATATCGCCTGATGTTGGAATTACTTTTGGGTCTTGTGAGGTCAAGTCACGGGAGTAGATGATCTTCTCTTCATCGCCTGTTTCTTCCTCCAGAGTAAGTGTGCATTGACATAGACTACAGCCTTTCCCTTCACAGTCACAGTTCTCTGGCAGGTTATAGCTATCAAGATCTGTTATGAGTGGTATTAGCCCCAATCTGTGAGCAAGCATCTCATCATACATGACGCTTGTGTTCTCAAGAACAAGCACTTCGTCTATTGCCATTGCTGGCAATCTGGTAAGCATGGTTCTGCGTAATGCATTTGCAAACGCAACATCCACTCCTTCCACTAGGAAGTGAATGATATTCTCCTGCTTGTGGATTATCGTGATCTCCATTAACTCACCTGACCATAATTTTCAGTTCATACCCAAAAGACATTCTTTCCCGGACGGACTCGCCATGTGACAAGATACTGTCAAATGGCTCACTCGCCCATGTCCTGGGCATCTTCGCCTGATTTCTCTGAACATAAAAGGCTTGTCCTACGGCTAGCTGCCATCAGGTAATAACAAGATTAGAGCATAAGTGATATCTAGGCAGCCACTTGTACTAGGTCACGTAGGCCGTTCACAATCAGCTTATAACCTGTAAGACGTTGTTTTGGGTCAATAGCAACCATACCAACAGTTGGAACTCCAAGCAAGTCTTCTACCGACTCAGGTCTCATTGAACCTGGGAGGTCTTGCTTATTAGCAATAGCAATGACTTTCATGCCATTTAGCTGATTCTTATATTTTTCAAGTAATTGTCGAGTTTTAAGAACAGCCTTTGGGCTGCTCTCTGTTACAACAACAACCATCTTGCTGCCTCTCATGAAATCAGGCCATAAGAATTCAAAATGAGACTGACCACCCATTTCAATCAGAGAGACTTTCGTGCTGCTATCTATAGTGATTGTTCCACAACTCATGCCTGCAGTTGGTTGATAGTTAGCCTCTAGTTTTGGTGCCCTATCGGTGAGGAGTTTGATCAATGTGGATTTGCCAGCATAACCGGATCCCATCAGGGCGACCTTGAGATACTGTGTCATGAAAGTCTACTCCAACTAAAACGTGATTGGAGAGTGTATAGGTTGCTGTATTTCGTGTGTAATACTCACTGCCAGAAAAAATGCCCCTCTGAAGCACTACTTAAGACTGATGAAATAATAGAAGATTGAGTGATAAATGACGCTTGATAGAAGAGCTTAACAGGCAGAGCGATTGTGCCATTCGGGTGATGTTGAAATGTCCTTCAAGGGTCCACAGATTGTCATTATTCAGGATGGAGCCCTAAGTGAACTTGGGTCACTCATGAAGGATTATTCCAGCCCTATTTGCGTGACTGATGAGTTGATTCATGCAGAGTACGCTGACCGCCTTGAAACTGTAATTGGAAGACAATGTAGATGGTTAATGGCATCTACATATCGGGCTAATACAAACACTGTTCTTGGTAAAGTTGACATCGTCCTCGGGTTCGGAGGAGGAAGTAGTTTAGATGTGGCTAAGCTGATCTCTCGGGACACTGGTATAAGCTGGATATCAGTACCTACAGCAGCATCTCACGATGGTATAGCAAGTGAAGTTGCATCCGTGAGTCATAATGGTTACAAATACTCTGAGAAGTGTA
The DNA here is from genome assembly GCA_001563335.1 of Candidatus Thorarchaeota archaeon SMTZ1-45. Lineage (GTDB taxonomy): Archaea > Asgardarchaeota > Thorarchaeia > Thorarchaeales > Thorarchaeaceae > SMTZ1-45. Next base: position 42,877 of record LRSL01000024.1, read on the forward strand.
AGGCACCACTGGCAGTAATCGCTGACACTTCAATCATCTCAAAAGCGCCTCCTAGGTTAAAGCTTGCAGGTCTTGGGGATATAATCTGTAAGACCTCTAGTCTAGCTGAATGGAAACTAGCTTATGAAGCGAATGACGAGCCATTTAATGATGAGGTCTATACTATTGTAAAGAAAGCCTTAGATTCTGTTCTCGTTGATGACAGTCTTGAAACCCTAATCAGTGCTGAAATTGATGCAGGGCGTGCTATGAGTATTTTTGGAAGTTCACGACCCTGTTCTGGAACAGAACATGCGATATCTCACGCCTTAGATAGAGTCTGCGCTGAACTACATGGCCTACAGGTTGCTTTTGCAACTCCAATTTGCCTTCATTATCTTCTGGAAACAGGATGTACAGAATTCAAGCCAGGTTATGTCCTGAATTTCATGTCAGAAAGAGAGATGCCTGTCACACTTTCAGAGATGAATATTAATGAAGAGCAATTCATTGAAAGTATACATCATGGTCTAGGTATTATGGAGAGGAGAAAACGATATTCTGTCTTGAAGCATTTAGATGTCGATGATACCTCTCTAAGATCAGTCATGAGAGATTTAGACTATTGAAATACCAATACACTTCGACAGTTTTAAAAGAAGTTAGATTGACGGCGCAGAAGAGCCTATTCTTTGAATCTTCGAAGGAGAGGTGAAGTTTGCATATACCGATGAAGAACTGAACTGAGGTAGAAAACAATGCCAAAGCCAAGTTTTGTTGAATGGGAGCCAACTGAGGAACTTCAGAAGAAGGCCCTTGAGGCTCTAGAAATAGCCAAAGACACAGGTCGAATTAAGAAAGGGATTAACGAAGCTACAAAGAGCATTGAGCGTGGCATAGCACGCTTAGTACTCGTTGCTGAGGATGTTGAGCCCCAGGAAGTAATCATGTATTTGCCTGGTCTTTGTGATGACAAGAAAGCTCCTTACATCTTCGTGAAGAGCAAAGCGGATCTTGGAAATGCAGCAGGTATTGAACGACCTACTGCAGCTGTCGCAATCATCGTTGAAGGCAAGGCAAAGGAACTTGTTGATGATCTCGTTGAGAAGATCAATGGTCTCCGTAAGTAAACTCCGGGTGATGGCTGACAATGAGCAAAGAAGAAGAAGCAACTCCAGCAATTCCTGCAGAAGTCATACAGCTCCTAGGAAGAACAGGAGTGACAGGTGAAATCACACAAGTTCGTGTGAAGATATTGGATGGCAGGGATAAGGGTCGAGTTTTGACTCGTAACGTGAAAGGACCAATTAGAATGGGAGATATCTTGATTCTAAGAGAAACTGAACGTGAAGCCCGCAAGATGAGGAGGCGTTAGCCAATGGTTGGTACACAGAAATGCTCATTCTGTGGGAAAGATATTGAGCCAGGTACCGGATCTGCTTTCGTACAAACAAAGGATGGAGCAGTGTTTTGGTTCTGCTCTAACAAATGTAAGGTCAACAGACTCAAACGCCGCTTAAAGCCAAGGGACACGAAGTGGACCGCAGACTATGAAAAAGGCGGCAAGATATCGAGATAATCGAATCAATCAGAATATGGAACCAAAGGTGGTCATTCCACCTGAGGTTTCATCTATGCTTTCTCTACTTCTTCCTTTACGAAATCAAAGATCGCTGAGGCTAAATCACTGATTTCTTCGGGAGAGATGCCCTTCGAATCTTTTTCCAAGTAATGAACTAGGGATTGGAGAACATCATCCGATATGTCACGATTCTCAATAGCGTTTTTGACGATACTTCGGATTTCCATCGTATAATCGACATCGCCAGAGTTATACTGTTCAATGTATGCTTTGGCATGTTCTTCAGCATCAGAAGACTCTTTGAGACCTCCCTTAATAGTCCAAAGCTCAATCTCTTTTTTAGCTGTTTCAGGAGCATCAGATGCGTGTGCAATATTGATTCCAGCCCAAATACCATATCTTCCTCGAAGTGATGTTGGGTCAGCTTTTTGGACAAAGGTTGCGCCGAGAGCATCACGAACTCCCTGAATTACATCATCACCTTCGAAAATCATGGATAACACCGGAGCTGAAGAAATGAAATCAACTAGCCATGGAAAGAATGGTTTCTCTTTGTGAACTGCATAGTGTAGTTTGGCTAGTGATTCTGGGACTTTCATCTCACGAAATGCACATATTTTGTAGCCCCGATCAAGCAATGCTTTTAGAACTAATGCACTGACTCTTCGTCGGGCTGTGCCATCTGGTTTAATTATTACAAACGAGCGTTCCAAATTATATCACCTTTTGCTCTCTTGACATTTAGATGCTGTATCTACGACTCTCGCGGGAAGAATGCGAGAATATAACACATTTCATTTGACATGTTTTAGTAAAAACGACACTTTCATAACTATAACCCATAGTCGAACAGCCAATTCCTTATGAGGTGCCAGCCATGACAAATAATGCCAAGCTACGTTCTCCAATCGTCACGGTATTAGGACATATTGACCATGGAAAGACCTCCTTGCTTGATAAGATGCGGGGAACTGGTGTTCAAGAGAGAGAAGCTGCTGGCATAACTCAACACATTGGGGCCTCATTCTTTCCTACTGAAACAATACTCTCGATCTGTGGAAACCTTCTGAAAACCGTCAAAACGGAACTGACAATTGATGGTCTACTGTTTATCGACACACCTGGACATGAGGCGTATCTCAATCTTAGGCGACGTGGTGGTGCTATCGCAGACATTGCAATTCTAGTAATCGATATCAATGAAGGACCTCTTACCCAATCCTATGAGTCACTCAAAATCCTACTATCAGGGAAGACTCCATTTCTAATAGCGGCAAATAAGCTTGACAAGGTTCCTGGATGGAGAGAGAAGCCGGGAATGACTCTCTTCCAGGCTATTAAAGCTCAAAGTCAATCAACACAGAATGAGATTGATAGGCGACTCTATGAGATTGTGGGAGCACTCTCTGCTAATAATATCCAATCAGAAAGATTTGACCGGGTTAAAGATTTCAGAAATACTGTTGCTATTGTTCCTACCAGTGCAAGAACTGGAGATGGAATTCCGGAACTTCTGATGGTTCTTTCTGGTCTGACTCAACAATATATGAAAGAAAGGCTGAGAGTATCAGAAGGACCTGCAAAGGGAGCTATTCTAGAAGTACGAGAAGAAACAGGACTAGGAATTACTTTGGACACAATAATCTATGATGGTGTACTCAAAAAGACCGATACCATTGTAATTGGTGGGCTTGATGATGTAATTGTGGCTAAAATCAGGGCATTGTTGCAACCAAAGCCATTAGATGAGATTAGAGACCCTAAAGAGAAATTTACCAATGTAGATAATGTTCATGCAGCAGCAGGTGTCAAGATAGTTGCGCCAGATATTGAAGGGGCTGTTGCTGGAGCTCCAGTATATGCTGTAACCAATCCAGATAATCTTGAGAAGATAATGCAAAAGGTTCGAGATGAAGTTGGAGCAATTCGAATTCAAACAGACAAATCAGGAATTGTCCTAAAGACTGATACCTTGGGATCACTGGAAGCAGTAACTCGATTTCTGCAAGAACGTAAAGTACCTGTGAGAGCAGCAGATGTGGGACCTATTGTGAAACGAGATATTATTGAAGCTCAGGCTTCTGGTGATACGGATCCCTTGAATGCTGTTGTTCTTGGATTCAATGTCAAATTTGCACCGGATATTGAAGATCTAGCTGCAGAGTTAGGTGTTGAAGTTTTTTTGAACCAAGTCATTTACCGACTTTATGATGAGTATAATGCTTGGTTGATTGTGAAGAGAGAACAGGCAAAAGCAGAATCTCTTAGTTCGATTATTCGGCCAGGCAAGATTGAGTTAATGCCAGATTATGTCTTTAGACACAGTAATCCAGCTGTTGTAGGTGTAAAGGTTCACGGTGTAATTAAGCCCAAAACTGGATTAATTAACGAGGAGGGAAAAAGAGTAGGGACAATTCTTCAGATTCAAGACAGAAGCGTCACAATAGATGAAGCAACAAATGGAATGGAGGTAGCGGTTTCAATAAGAGGACCTACTATTGGTCGACAGGTAAAGAGTACAGACATTCTTTATGCCGATGTTCCTGATAAGCATGTGATGGCAATCAGAAAGAAATTCTTTGATGATCTTTCGCAATCAGAAAAGGATGTACTTGAAGAACTAACCACCATCAAAAGGGCTAGTGGTGCTTTTGTTTGAGAACTTTTCCAATTGACAACGTTTTTAGGCACTTCAGAGAAAATCACCGATGCAGCGGGCAGGATGGGCCGTTTGCCGCGGCTGAGACCACATGGCACTAGTGGCATCAGTAACCCCGTGGAGGATGAAACCCAACTGCGGAGAGTTTCGCTGTGGGACTGTGATTGGCAGTCTCTGGAGTCTGTCACGGACCTAGCAACATTCGTAGGTTTGTTGTGATTGTCTTAGACTTCCGAACCGGGTCAGGCCCTGGCGGGAACAGCCCTAAGGATGAGTGGTGGAGCCCCAGAGGTAGCTGCCATGAGAAACGCATCGAGTTAACTCACTGTGGGAGGGACATTCGATACATCGGGAGCCGCTGCACCCCCTTCCTTTTCAATCCTCAAAATAAATGATAGTCTACGGTAATGTTTAAGAGAAAATTCTAGTCCGCAAATCATCAAGCTGGGGTATCCAAGCTTGGTATGGAGCTGGATTGCTAAAGGAAGCTATTAGCAGTCCTGCAAACATCCAGTGTCGTTAGACTCGAGGGTTCAAATCCCTCCCCCAGCGCCACTTCTTTTCATTAACTGAGATGAAGACGAGTATCGCAGAACGGGCACAGAACAATATCTACATCGACTGGAGTTGCATTCACATAATTGAATTGATTACCACAGTTAGGACACCCATAGATTTCAGAGCTTGGAGTTTTTTGAGCTGGAAGGGCATGTTTTCTCATAGACTCGAGAATCTGTTCATCTTCTGCAACATTCGTTGGTGCAATAGGTCTACCCTGTGCCCACCTATATGCTGCATAAAGTCCAAAGATTACTATGGGTGCATAAAGGAACATGTAGAGTGGAATCATTTCAAGCGGTAGTAACATGGTTATACCAATCACACCAACCGGTCCTAAAATGAGAAGCAAAAGGAACACCAACCATCTCCAGCTAGAGGACCGAGTTTCTTGTTGATATGGATCATAATAATCGTCGTTTATCATGGTTTCCACTCCACTAAAGACTATAGCACAAGCCCTTCTAATCTCTTCTATTGGTTTTCTATGGAACAGAAATTAAAAATAGAGAAGGAACACGGGCCTTGTGAGCCCGGTTCTAAAAGTTTGAAACTACTTCCTCGGAGTGACCTGTTGAACGATGCCAACAGCTACTGTCATTCCCATGTCACGAACAGCGAATCTACCAAGTTGTGGGAAGTCCTTATAGTTCTCAATGACCATAGGCTTTAGAGGGACCAGTTTGGCAATCATGGACTCACCCTTCTTGACAAAGTCTGGGTTCTCTTCTAAGACTTGGCCACTTCGCTGGTCAAGTTTCTGGAGGATTGGTCGAACCTGCAGGCAACTTGAGCAGTGTGTGCATGAATGACTGGTGTGTAACCAACTGTAATGGCACTTGGGTGCTGAATGACCATCACCTGACCGGTGTAGTCAGCAGCAACTGTGGGTGGATTATCAGTTGGACCAGCGACGTCACCACGACCAAGGTCTTTCCTCTCAATACCTCGTACATTGAAGCCGATGTTGTCACCGGGTACTGCTTCAGGCAGCATCTCGTGGTGCATCTCGATGGACTTGACTTCTCCAGTCTTGTTTGGCGGCATAAAGATAATCTTCATTCCGGTCTTCATGACACCTGTTTCAACACGGCCAACTGGTACTGTGCCGACACCCTTGATTGAGTACACATCGTTAATCGGTACTCGTAGTGGTTTGTCAGTTGGCTTTGGTGGTCGAGTGCCTCGAGAAGACATGGACCATCATACCATGGAGTGATTTTTGGAGTTCTCTCCTTCAGGTTGGCTGCATCTAATGCTGAGGTTGGAATGAATGGGATTTGATCGGTCTTGTAACCAATGCTCTGTAGGAATCCACCTACTTCCTCCTTGACCTCTTTGTATCTGTCTTCGCTGTACTTGACGCTATCATCATCCATCTTGTTAACACAGACTATGAGGCTTGGCACACCAAGAGTCATGGCAAGGTAAGCATGCTCCTTGGTCTGGCCACCAGGACCAACTCCTGCTTCAAACTCACCCTTCTTTGCAGACACAACAAGTAGACCCACATCAGCCTGTGAGGCTCCAGTGATCATGTTCTTGATGAAGTCTTTGTGTCCAGGAGCATCAATGATGGTGTAATAATACTTGTCAGTGAGGAACTTGAAGAAGGCGATGTCAATAGTCAGACCTCGCTCTCGCTCTTCCTTCAGACGGTCCAGCGCAAAAGCCCATGCCCAGCTGGGCCGCCCAAGTTTCTCTGCTTCGGCCTTATGCTGTTGGAAAGTACGCTCGTCAACAGCGCCTGTTTCATATAGGAGACGGCCTGTCATGGTGGACTTACCATGGTCGACGTGACCGATGACCACCAGGTTCAGGTGCTCCTTTCCTTTCTTGGACAAGGCATAATTCTCCTTATTTTATGTTAGTCGGTCCCCTAAGGTGGGAACCTGCTTGGCTGTCACCTTGTGGGATGCTTTTAATCATTTCGACAAGGTCAGTTATCCAAGAGAGAAGAGAGCCCTCCTCTATACGTCAATTTGCAATCTCTGAGATAAAGCATCAGTAGATGCTCTGAGTCTTGAACTAGCAAAAATACTCCCAAGTGCGATTGAACTAAAGGCGAGGACTATAGATGCATAAGCGTAGTCTATACTTATCATGAAGGTCCCAATTTCAGGCGATACAAACCAGACGATTCTACTATAAAATAGGTATATTAAAAGGAAAAACGACATAACAATGTGTTCAGTGCTACCAGAATCTTCCAGGAGATGTGGTTCAGACCGGCTTTTCAACATGGCATCAGTGATAATAATTGCGGCAGTGAAGCCAAGTACGGCAAATATCATCCAAATCAATCCAATAATTATTTGTCAACGAGAACCGAGTACTATAGATGTAACAATGGCTAGAAAGTATAACAGAATCGAAATCGTTCCCTTCTTCACGATGCCCACAACTAGTTCTGGCGTAGAGTATCATTCGTCATAATATTTTTGTTTAATAAACCGCGGATAGTTTTACTAGAAGTTTATCACATGAGGTCGGGGATTGAGTCTGGCTTGTCTGTTAGACCTTGTAGATTTCTCAGGGGGATCCAACCTTCATCTCCTAGAGAAGTTCGTACCCAAGCCCAGCCACTCTCTTCGTCTAGAACAAGAACTTCTTTGCCAGCCTCGATGGTAAGTTCTCGTGCGTTATAGTCCCGAATGAACTGAAACTGTCCTGATTTTGAGGTGGATTCAAGATACGCTTTTGGCACCCATCCATGAGCTCCGGAACTGTTACGACACCAGAGCCATCCTTCCAGATCGGTTTCTCGTTCCTGTCCTTCGACAATCTCACCCTTCTTAACCACCAGTGGGACTTGGAATTCGCTCCTATGGTTCTTGATTACTTTCAGTATTTTCATCTGTTCCACCATGCTACTGCTATTGTATTCCTTGGACTAGTCCTTTGATCCAATCACGAATCATATCCCAATCTCGAAAGTCAATCTTCTCCGGTATTTCTTCACCAGGTGGCAACTGACTCTTCACGATACTCTTTACAAGTGCACGAATAACAAGGTTATATTTTTTGAACTCGAACTTCCCTCCGATTAATGCGGTCGAAATGGGGGACAGTCCCGGATATTTCTCAGGCATACTGTCTAAATAGTTAGCCTGTGCCTCAGCAACCTTGTCTGGGTTACCTGCATATCCACTCACTACAAAAAGCGCGACTTTGGTCTTTGAAAGTGATTCCAGCTTCTGCTCGATGAATTTGAGGGGACGTTTTGTCCACTGTCCTGCTTGAATACCACTCCCAATAACCACTAGATCATAGTTTTCAGGTTCAGGAAAGGGGATTCCCTTCTCTAGATGAACAACATCTACATGGGCTCCTAGTTCTCTAGCTGTGTTACTCATTTCACGAACTACTTCAGTAGTTGTTCCATATCGCGTTCCATAGACAATCAGGAGTTTGTTCATCATAATCAGTCACGAGAGATGAGTGTCATCCTCACAAAACGCTTTCGACATGACTGTTTTCTGATTAATAATCCGCGGATGATTTTACTAGAAGTTCATGATTTCGACTTTCGTTTCTTCTATATTCATATTGAAATATCGATATAAGAAAGCACCAATTAACCAAATTGCTACAAAGATAGCCCATGCGATCCAGAACCAAGGATCAAGATAAATTGCAAAATCTGATTGAACTATGTCGATAACGACTAAGATTATCGTGAATCCCACTGGAAAATACAGACTTCGCAAGTTGATTAGGGAAATATCTTGGGGTTGTTTTGTATCAGCCAAAAGAAACTCAAAGGTGTAACCTAAACAAAACGACCATGGAAGGAATAGAACAAGAAACCAAGAAGTGAAAAGACCGGGAATGAAGCCTATAATGAAAAATGTAATGTAAATTCCTAACATTAGATAGTTGATTGGTCTTCGCCACTTTCTTGCATTCAAACTGAAATACTCCCCTCTCTCGTTCTTCACAACCTAACCTTTTGAATCAGCTGTAAAGACATATGCAATGTTAGCTCCAGTTTGGACAGCTTGTAGACTTCCTGGAGTTCCAAGAATATCTCCACAGGGATAAGCCCAGATGTAGCCATCAACAGGACACTCCACTCTCTCTAGAACATCACCATAGAGATTATAGATCTCAGCAAATACTTCACCCTTCTTCATGAAGTCGCCGGGTGTCTTCAGGAATCTGATTAGACCCCCATGGTTTGCTCGCACAATCCCATGGAATGTACAGATTCCGGGAACGATTCTAATTCCCTCTTGAGGTTCAATATCACCATCTATCATTTCAAAGGCTTTCATTATGTTGAGAGTCCCACGGACTCCGACTGCGGTTGAAGGTTCAGAAATCCATCTACCATCGATGAGCTCGATAAGAATGTCAGGAATTCCGTTCTTCACAGCCAAATTGGCAAGTGTGTCTGGCGCATCGTCAGTAATTGGGACGTTTTCAACCACATTGGTCACTCCGAAAGCTTCAGCCATTCTCTCGAGTTTCTCCTTCGTCTTCGGATTACCGACGTTAATTTCCGTGAAGAAGAGGGAATCTGGTCGGACATTAGTGTGCATGTTGAGGACCATGTCAGCCTTGCTCCATGCCTCTTGCCAGAGAATATGAGCCAATCGCTCTGTCGCTGTGCCATTGGGTTTGTCTGCAGTCAATGGACTTGCACTTCCGCCCCCACCCAAGTCCTGATTGTCTATCCACGACAGATATTGATGGTGCATGAAAGCTAGAGGGTTCTCAACAGGAATCCCGACGATAGCACCCCTGAGATCCTTTGGATTTACCTTTTCTCTCATTATCTTAAGTATTACCTCGATGCCTTGAATCTCTATGCCGTGTTGCGTGGAAACCATGAGCATAGTTGGTCCATCTTTTGCTCCGTTCATAACAAGAACTGGAATATCGATACTGGTTGTTGTGTTCAGCTCAATCCCCTTGATTACTCCCTTCTGGAGTTCACCTCTTCTAGCAATAGCAGTACCTACTCTGAGTTCTTCAAGCATAATGCAGACCTCTCTAAGTACTAGTCGTTATGGTGGAAATATCAGTTTTGGGATACTCAAGAGTCTGACCGTATTCTGATTTCGATATATATGACCAGCAGAAGAAGAAATGTCAGTATTGACAGCAAATAGAAAACCTGAATCCAGTAACTAAGGGTTGGGTCGAGAGTAATTGTGTAGACACTGACTAGAAATTCTGTTGCAGTAAGAATCAACAGTATTGTACCAAAGAGTAAAATGAGATTTTTCAGGAGATTTCTGCGATTCATTTTTGTCAAATAAGAAATAGCAACGCTCCTTATAGATGGTCTTTATTTTGTCTGCGGCGAACCTGTGCCATCTGAGCTATGATTACACCAATCACTGTAATAGTACCTCCGAGCACCTGAAGATATGTCACCACTTCGTGAAGAACAAAAATGGACATCACCACACCCCAGACTGCGATTAGATTCAACATGATTTGAATAAGTGATGCTTCAATGTGTTTCATTGATTCATAATAGAGAATGAAGGCAATCACAGTATTAGCAAGTGCCACCCAAATCACCACAAACCAAGCTTGCATACTCATCGTGAGTAGTACCGTTACATCATCAAGTAGAGCAGCAGATACCCAGATGAGAGGGACTGCGAATAGTGTGCTATAGAATGTTGTTGATATCGCATCTATTGTCTTGATAGCAATCTTACCTGCGATTCCATTGATTGCAAAGAATAGGGTTGAGATAATTATGACGAGGTTTCCAAGAGAACGCCAAATATCAAAAGTTGTGTGTTCAGGAGTAGAGCTCAGTACTATGAGTGTGGCACCGATTGTAGCTAATATGAGACCAAGTACCTTTTCAGATGTGATTTTCTCGTTCAATATAGGTGCGGCAAGTATGACGGCAAAGGTAGGTGTTAAATTCAAGAGAAGAAGAGCATCACTTGCTGTTGTTAGTTCGAGACCGATATACTGCAAAACTTGAGATATGAAAGGACCACTTAGTCCAGCAATTAAGAGAATCTTCCAATTGTTTTTCATATCATCAAAGGTCTGCTTCTTCCTGTGTTGCAGAGTCACAGCAAGAAGAAATGGACATGCTAGTGTATATCTCAGAGCTACAAAGACAATGGGACCTACTTCTGCGAATATAAGCTTGGCAAAGATCAGTGAGGAGGACCAAAGGACTGTTGTGACTGTGATAGCGAAATATGCCAAAGAGGTCCTATTCATGCCTTACTCCTCTAGCATATTCTTGAGCTAGAACCATCTGATAAGCTGAACTGAACATCTAGGAACAGAAAAGGTAAGCATAAACTGCCCGTTTGGACAAGTATCATGGATTATCTTGCAGAACGTGCGACTCGCTCTCGTTCTTCCTTCCTTGCAACTGCAAAGCTACCAGGATCATTCTTGTAAGCAAGTAGTAGTTCGTCCACAAGACACTCTTCAAATGACTTGGCATTCTTGTGTGCTGAGCGAACTGCTCCGACTGAAAGGTATCTCAGAGCAAGATCAATTCTCCTCTGTGGTGCAACATCTACTGAACGAGGATACGCCATGCCACCATATGAGATTCGTGTTGTTTCCTCAGCAGGAGCTGCGTTCTCTATGGCAGTGACTAGAACTTGAATTGGATTAAGACCAGTCCTATAATTGATTATCTCGAAGACACGTTTGAGGGTGGAGATTGCTCGTAGTTTCTTGCCAGCACCTCTTCCAGTTCGTGTTTTCTTTTCCTTCCTACGACCAGCGTTGATCATCTTGTTCACAAATCGCTCAATAATTGGGACTTGGGATTTGTGAAATCGTTTGTGAGCGTGTCTGCCTGATGTGTGAGGAATTAAGACTGGCTTTAGAGAGATGTATCTTACAAGTCCTACATCATTTATTTGTACATTTGTGGAGTCCCACTTACCAAACAACAGAAGTTCAGGTGGTTCATGAGGTGGGGTTTCCTCAACCACTGGTTCAATGGATTCTTCCTCGGACAATTTTACCACCTAACGAATTGGCTTCTCCTTTCTGCCATATATTAGAGACTCAAGACCCACTCCGTTTACTTTAATGACCTTCCAAGAAACTCCGGGCAAGTCACCTATCGGACCTCCCTGAGCACCACCAATACCCTCAACAATAACGGAGTCATGTTCATCTATGTACTTCAAGCCACCATCCCCAGGTATGAACGCTGTGACCTGTTTTCCGTTCTTGGAGAGCTGAATCCTTACGGCCTTTCGAATAGCAGAGTTTGGCTGTTTTGATTCGATGCCAACCTTCTCCAAGACAATACCTCTTGCTTGAGGAGCACCCTCTAATGGGTCAGTCTTCCTCTTGAGCTTGAGTGTACGCCTCTTGTATGTGGGCTTTTTCCAGCGGAATTTCTTCCTCTTACGGAGGAGAGGCCTCGCTGCGAATTCACCCAATGGAGATTTTGAACCTGTCAAGATGATTTTCCTCTTAATGGTCAACATACCATTCATGGTATGCTCTGTATGGTGGTTATCGGCTTCGGCCTGTTGTAACCTTAAAAGGATTGTGAAGAGAACACCTTAGGCAATCACAACATTGTTCAAATCAAAGTGACGACGTACTAGAATGCGTGCCCGGGCAACATTTCGACCCTCTCGACCAATAGCAATGCCGCGATCCTCAGTATTGACTGTCACTGAAGCAACTCTTGTACCATCACGTTGCTCTATGATTTTCACACTCTCGACTCTGGCTGGAGCTAGCGCGCTCATAACAAAAGCCTCAGCAGTTTCAGCCATCTCTACAACATCAACAGGTCGACCAAAGGCTTCTGATGCAGCCTTGACATTTACTCCGCCACGACCAATTGCCTTTCCAAGTTGCTTTGGACGAACCACAACTATGATTCGTTCCCCCTCATCATCACGGATGACATCAATTGCTGCAGCGCCTGTAATCTGTTCGAACCTGGCAATTAGAGCCATGTCCTCCATAGAGAGCTTAACTCGGCCCAATTGACTCGCCTCAAACCATCTTCAGAATCTTTGAGTCACCTGGTTTAATTACAGCTATGGCAGAAACCATGAATGGTTTACCTACAACTTCACCCAAGTCCCAAGAAGTGCCTTCAAACTTCTGGACCTTAATATTAGCGAGTTTCGCGTATTGCTCTATGTCTTCTAACTCATCTGTGGGACAATTTGCTGCAATGACAACAAGTTTAGCCTTGCCAGTCTTAATGGCATCAATTGAAGACTTAACACCAATCTTGCACTCGCCTGTACTTACCGCACTTGCTATTGGTTGATTTAGGCTCATTGTATGACCTCGTATGTGATTTGTTGGTAAACCCGAACTGGTTGCGTCAAATGATATTCTGTTTTAATGTTTCCGCCCTGACCTCAGTTTAAACTTCTCATTTCTTCTTCTTTTTCTGGATAGTTGGAAGTTGAGGATTCATGAGAAGATCAATTGCACCTGTTCCGAGAGGAATGAGCTGACCAAGAATCACGTTTTCTGTGATTCCTCTCAGAGGATCTCGTGTTCCAGCAATCCCTGCACCTAGAAGGTGTTTGATTGTGACCTCAAAGGCGGCTCGTGCAAGAGCACTGTTCTTTGACCCAGAGATACCATGTCTTCCAATTTGTCGAATGGTTCCGTCTGCTGTCATCATGTCAGCAACGAGAATAATGTGCCGCACATCTACATCCATACCCTGCTCGTTGAGTACATTCATAGCTTCTTGAATAATAGCATTTCTAGTAGCCTCAATTCCAAGAACTTGAAAGATTTCACGAAGATTGTTTGTATAGACTCTATGAGGGTTGACGCCCTCAATCTCGAGTGCATCTTCCAAGTTAGAACCTTCAGTGTATAAAACATAGCCATCAGATTCTTTTCGAATTACAACATGTGTGACATCATTGATTCCTTTTACACGGACTTCTCGTATCTTCTCACTCATCTTTTGGAGTTCAGCCAGTGACTCGTTTGCAGGATATACAAAGATTGTATTCTCTCCTGGTTCGACTTCTCCTTTGCCTTTGATTTTCTCTTGTATCGCTTCTGCAATCGCTTCGACTGTAAGACCTTTGTCTTCCATCAACTCCGGATCAAATCGAATGTCGATAGCCTGCCGAAGAAGGTCGATTGAAACATTACTTGCAACACTCTCAACAAGTACCATCTCGATATTCCTAGCAATGGCTCTTGCAGCATTACGGTCTTGTGAATGTTCTTTATTCAAGTGGATTTTCATGGTTGGTGTGCTTGGATTGTTTCTAGCATCTACAATCTCAATCAGTCTAGGAAGACCTTGTGTTACGCTCAGCTCTGCTACACCCGCATAGTGGAATGTACGAAGAGTCATCTGTGTGCCAGGTTCTCCAATACTTTGGGCAGCAACGGTGCCCACAGCCTCACCTGGCTCTACCAATGAACGTTCATATGATTCTATCACGTTGTCACAGATTGTATCAAACTCTTTCTTTGTGATATCTAGACTGGATATCTTAAGCTGGAGTTCTTCTAGTACACTTGGTGGAAGTCTTCGTTCTTCTCGAATATTTTCAAAACGTTTCTCCATGTATGAGTCTATTGAGGTACTAACATCCTTAGTAGCTGATTTTCTAGTAGTCTTGACTGATTTTTTGGATTCCGAAGCTGCTTTCTTCTTGGTCGAAGGTTCCTTTTTAGTTGCAGTTTTCTTACTGGATGTTTCACTCTTCGCAGTTGTTTTCTTTGACATTTTCAGGCCTCCACTACTTCATTCTTCCTTTACCTAGGACCTTTTCGATTGCTATGTCAATATTGACAGAACGTCCATGGTCAGACTTACTCGGGTCAACACCATCATCACCAAAGCGAAACTGTACAATTCGTCCTGGAGCAGTTCGAACGGTACCATCACTTTCAACTTTCAAGTCTTGAAGGGCGGTCATGAGCCGTCTCTGCATGTATCCTGATGTCGAAGTTCTTACTGCTGTGTCAACCAGACCTTCACGACCACCTGCTGCATGGAACCAATATTCAATTGGATCCAAACCACTCTTGTAGCTCGAAGTGACAAATCCTCTTGCACGTGCTCCAAGATCGCCTCTCTCAAAGTGAGGAAGAGTACGGCCAACATAACCTCTGCTGATGCGTTCACCTCTGACAGCCTGTTGACCAACAACTGCAGCCATCTGTGAAAGATTCAGCCTTGAGCCACGTGCCCCTGTTTGTGCCATAATGACTGCCGAGTTTTCAAGACCCAAGTGTTCACCTGCAACCTCACCAGCAGAGTCTCTCGCTTCTGCTAGCGTAGCCATGATTCTCTGTTCAAGAGTTTCGAGTAGTGTTTGACCTGGATTAGGATCCAACTCACCACGTTTGTATGTTTCAATCAGTTGATTTACCTTCGTATCTGCATCACTCAGGATGCGTTTGATACGTTGAGATGCTGCACGAGGCAGTGTTACATCGTTCAGACCCATAGAGAAGCCTCTATCAGTGATTAGTCTGATCAAAACGCGCCCTACTGAGTCCATAAACACACGTGCTGCGGTAGGACCCTTTTCTTTGATGATTCTGTGAAATAGCGAGTCTGGTTCGCCTGCACCAAATGCTTTCTCATCAACCACACCAAACTGGAGATTGCCATCACGGACAATGACATAGGCATCGAACTCGCAGTCCTCTCGCTTACATACTTGGCATTTCCTACATATATTGGCCTTAAATGAGATGTTTATTCCTTCGGGAATGAACATACTGAAAATCTGCTTACCAGTCCATAATGGAACTGGAGCAATGATAGCAGGATCTGGTAAAGAGCCTTCATAGTTTGCTGTAGCCAGAAGCTGGTTGACTTGATTCAGTGTGTACAGACTTGACTTTCGTGTTAGAAGAAATGCTGCTGAGATATAGTCCTGAAGAGCTCCAATGATTGGACCACCATAACGTGGTGATAGGATTTGTTCCTGTACTCTCATTAAGACTCGTGCCTCTGCACGTGATTCCTCAGACTGGGGTACATGAAGGTTCATCTCATCACCATCGAAATCTGCGTTGTAGGGTGGACAGACATAGAGTGATAGTCTGAATGTTCGGTAGGGCATCACTCGCACTTCATGCGCCATGATTGACATTCTGTGCAATGATGGCTGTCGATTGAATAGGACTATATCACCAGTGTTGAGATGACGCTCTACAATGAACCCAGGTTCGATAGTGTCTGCAATGACTGAACGTTCCTTTACAAATCGCAGGTCCACACGACGACCATCTGTACGGATGAGATAGTTGGAACCTGGATGTCTGTCAGGACCGCGAATGACAAGTTCTTTCATCTCTTCAATATTCCATTCTGTGACTCTCTGAGGGATGGTGAGAATCTTAGCAATCTGTTCTGGTACTCCCACTTCGTTCATGCTCAGGTTGGGATCAGGAGAGATCACAGTACGAGCTGAGAAATCTACACGTTTACCAGACAGGTTAGATCTGAATCGTCCTTCCTTCCCTTTAAGCCTCTGAGCCAAGGTTCTGAGTGCGCGACCAGAACGGTGTCTGGCTGGTGGGATACCACTAAC
>LRSL01000025.1 GCA_001563335.1 Candidatus Thorarchaeota archaeon SMTZ1-45
GCTTATGGAAATATGCGACTGACTGTTCGAGGAAATGGAATGCTATCGCGAATATGATCAAGTTCCAACATCCAAGTTATAATTCTATCAACTCCTACCCCAAATCCAGAATGTTGAACACTACCATATCGACGTATATCAATGTACCATTTGTATTTCTCTGGATCATCACCAATTCGAAGTAGATTGTCAATCAATAGTTGAGCATCAGTTTCACGTTCACTACCACCAATCACCTCTCCGAACCCACGAGGGGCAAGTAAGTCACTGTTCTTGTAAGTGCGGGGGTCATCTGGATTATGTTTCATATAGAATGACTTGATTTCCTTTGGATAGTATTCGACGAAGAGGAAGTTATCACTATCTTTTGTTAGTAATTCCTCAGCCTCAGCACGAATATCATCGCCCCAATTGATTTCGAGTCCAGCTTTTTGGCAGGATTCTATGGCTTCAGCGTATGTCATTCTATCAAATGGCGGATTTACAGCTAGTAATCGCGAAGGGTCCACTCCTAACTCTTTTAGTTCAGGAGTACGATTCTTAGCCACTGCATGGCACATATAGGAGATGAGCCCTTCTTGTCTCTTTAAGTTGCATTCATGATCGCACCATGCCTCCTCCACTTCTAAGTGCCAGAATTCTGTGACATGTTTTCGGGTGCGAGACTTCTCAGCTCTGAATGAGGGTGCTAGAATGAAGACTTTCTCCATGGCAAAAAGTTGGGGTTCAAGATGCATCTGACTGGTCTGAGTCATATACATCTTCCTTCCAAAGTATTCCACCTCGAAAAGCTCAGCTCCTTCTTCACCCATAGTTGATACAAACATAGGACATGTAGTTTCATAGAAGCCTTCATTCCTAAGATACTCTCGAGTTGCCCTAAATACTTCATCTCGAACCTTTAGGACATTTGTGAGCTTGCGGGATCTCATCCATAGATGACGATTGTCATTCAGGAATTCGATACTCTGGTGTTCTGTTATTGGAAACTCTTCTGCAAAGTGTAGAACCTCAAACTTTTCTACTTGGACTTCATATCCTCCCTCAGCACGAGCATCAGATTTCACAACACCCACCATTGTGACAAGAGATTCAATCAACATCTTCTCTGCATCAGCATATTCCTTCTCACTCACAGCAGTCTTTTTAATGACTGTCTGTACGACACCTGAGGGGTCTCGCAGAAGTACAAACACCATCTTCTTCTGCTTCCGAATCCGATGAACCCATCCTCGGAGGTAAACCTTCTTGCCTTCGAATTTTCCTGAAAGCACGTCACCGATATGGATATAGCTCACATTATTCACCATAACTATTCATAGTACAACCAAGCAAGTTGTGACCCTACTGACCTTTCTTGCTAGAGATAAAAGGCTGACGGCCATTACAGACCGTCATGCCTACTAACGGTATCTTACAAACCAGACAATTGCTATTATTACAATGACCCCTGCTGTGATACCCAAAATCCAAGTAAGGTATACAGAGGTAGTTGAAGCTGACACAAATACCATCACAGTAGACTCTGCCATGTTGTCGCTCCGATCATAAACTCTCAAAGTAACATTATGCTCACCTTGAATCAATCCTGCGAAATCGAACTCGATGTTTGTAGTTGTCCAGTCATCAGTTTCAACAACCACTCCATTGATTAAGATTTCGTAGTAATCCATGAAATCATCTGTAGCTGTCCAATTGTATATTTGATTTCGTGCCCCCTGTGTATAATAGATATCTGGCGGAGTGTAAGAGATAACGGGGGGAACATCATCACCAATCACTGTAACTAGTACGCTATGCATGGCTGTGTTGCCGCTTGTATCATTCGCATAAAGAGTGAAATTATGGACTCCGACTTCTAGACCATTAAGACTGATTGTAATAACTGGTTCATCTGGATCAATTGTTCCATTTGCAAAGGGTTCATCATTGTCGCGGATTTCATACATGTTTGGATATTCATCCGTCACATTCCACGATAGTGAGTATCCAGTTTCACCGAAGACGAACTCCACAGGTTCAGGACCTTCGATGACTGGAGTGACATTTTCGAAGAAACGAAGGGTGATAGTATCCTCAGCAAAGTTGGAGTTCAAGTCGATGGCACGCAGTTTAATCTCATAATATCCAATAATGAACTGAGGGAATAAAGCACTTACATTATAGACATAATCATAGGTTACATTCACCCAGTCTATTGTTACATTGAGGACTCCATCAACATAGACTCTGATTGAACTCGGATACTCATCTTCAACAGTCCAAATAAGTGTAACATTCTCTGTATCAAGTAGGACATCAAGATCGCCAGGGCTCGAGATTACTGGATCCCGAAGGTCCGCATCTAAGGCAGTAAGATCGTAAGAGTAATTGCCCTGTCCAACTGGTTGTCCTAAGTAAGTCACACTCCAATTCATGAATTCTGCTGGCAGGTCAGTAAAAATCACTGTGCCATTTGCAGGTGTGACCTTCGAATCATATATTGTGCCATTTTTGAAGGTCACTTCAACATCTGCACCTACAATCGGAGAAAGACTTGTTTCATAGTATGCAAAAACCTCCAAGTCATAGTAATCTGGATCACCGGTTATTGGTCCAATACTTTGATGTACCAGAAGTTGGGTGCCGTTGGATTCGACAGTTCCACTCGCAAGCAAATATCCTGCATATGTAGGATCATAAAGTACAGAAAGCTTCCAGGTATAGCTATCTTCTGGAAGGTCTGTAAAGTCAGCTCTTCCATTTATGACCTCAACCTGAGCCCAAATCGAATCATCAATTGTTCGATGGATGGAAAAGTTAAGGTTGTTAGCTAGTTTGCTTTCGATATCTGTAATTGTTGCATTTAAATCGTCATCATCGTTTTCCCAGTCGATGTTTCCGAAAATAATCTGAACATTGGCTTCTGGTCCATCCGAAACTATTTGTCCAGTTTTATCGGGTGTAAGAGTATCAGAAGGGTGTGAAACGTTCCACTGGTAGGTGCCTTGTGGTAAGTTAATGAAACGAGCATATCCATTTCCATCAGTTTGCTCTTCATCCTCGAGCAATCCACTTGTTGTATTGTAGAGCCGCACCCATGCATTGTTTAACGGAATCGTACCATTCCTCACTCTGAACTCAAAATCATCATCATTGAACGCCATCAGATTATTGTATATTCTTATATCCACAACAAAATTCGTCGTGGCGGGTTCAAAAGGCATTTCAGGAGATGTTCCTAAACGGAGGTTCTCATTGAATGCTACTGGAGTGATCACACTTACCAGAAAGAGAACCAGAAATAGGAATGCAAATGCTCTATGTATCTTGCTCATCCAATGTCACTCTCAATAAGGCTTGAGATAAACTTACCTTTAGTAATCTCGAGGCTTGGCGGCGTCGAATCTTCGGCGAGCATAAAAGGGTTTTCATAGTTAAACTTCAGAACTATAGCGCTAGAACAATCCTTATGACTGATAGTGGCGGGAGAAAAAAACATGACACAAATCGAATGGGATGATAGTCTTTCTGTAGGTATCAAACTCATAGATGAACAACATAAGATGCTTATTCAGCGAATCAAAGATTTGTCCGACGCTGTGGAACAAGCAAGAGGGCTGGAAAAGATCTTGCAGACACTAGATTTCATGATTGACTATACAGAGTTTCATTTCTCAACAGAAGAAAAGCATATGAAGAAACTAGGTTACCCAGCATTCGATGTGCATAAAAAACAGCATGACGAATTCAATTCTACTCTGGATTGCTTAGTTGAGGACTTCGAAGAAGAAGGAGCGACTGATGCGCTCAGCATCTCAATCAATACTTTTCTGATTAACTGGCTCGTCAAACACATTAAATCAATGGACAAGAAGTTTGGCGAGTTCCTCCAGAAAAAGGAATTCGAGATATAAACCAAAGAGAGGTTATCCCTTATCCTCCTTACCTCATTACCTCAATTCAAGCAACAGGACTGGTGACTTCACCCATCACTAAGATTTTCACTATCTTATCTTCGTTAATCTTGATTTCCATGATTGAATCGACCAATTCGAAAGGGATTCTTCCAACACATAAGACTGATGTTTCTAACAGTTCATCATTGGATTCTATACGCGTTCATTTAACCAGCTAAAGATATCAGCAATGACTTCATCCCCACCTTCTTCCTCAAATGGTTCATGATAGAGGTTTGGATAGAACTTTATGGTTTTGTCTTCAGAGGCAATATTGTTGAGGAACTCCATATTTCGATCAGGATCAAGAATCATGTCTGCTCCAGTTTGTTGTCCAAGAACAGGGACAGTGATTTTTTCTGCGAGAGTGAAACCCTCATTACTTGCTTTGAACCCTTCAATACCATAGCGAGGGGTCGCTTTATCGAATCGAAGTGGGTCTTCTCGATTTCTCCTGACAACTTCGGGATTTCTAGAAAGTAAATCAAAATCTAGACCATTGGAGAAATACATTTTTGCGTTTAATCTAGAGAGGAATGCTCCTATTGCTCTTGTAGCTTTACTCATTTTCAATCGCTCTGATACTGCTGGGCAAGATAGAATAATTCCATCAGCTTCATCTGGATGATTGGCAACATATCGAATTACATGAAGGCCTCCTAGTGAGTGACCAAAGATAAACAGCTTTCTATCTTGATGCAGTAACTTTAGATATGCTACTAGGGATTCCATGTCATCAATGTATTCATCAAAGCTATCTACATGACCTTTTCTTCCTGGAAAAGTCCCAAATCCACGCATATCAGGAGCATAGAATATGTAACCATTAGAAGTGAATTGTTCAGCCATGAAAGACAGCAAGCCACTGTGTGACCCTAATCCATGAATCCCCAAGACCATTGCTTTTGGTTCACCCTCAGGCCGCCAAATCCTCAAGAGCATGGTTGTGCCATCAAACCCTTGATAGGTGCTTTCTTCACTCATCTCGAAAACCGTGAAGACACATAAGCAAATTACCCTATGTGTCTTCCGAAGTCTATGTATTATGTTCATAAATGAATGAATAACGCTGGTTTGGGTAATCTATCACGGTTTCAAAATTCCTAAGAAAGTCATAGCCAATTATGCCATAGTCAATTAACATTCCTTTTGGGGATACAGAAGAGAGATCAATCACTACGAGTTGTGTGTCTGAAACCGTTGCAGATCCTACTGATAAGGTACTTACAGCGGCAAGTTTTAGTTGAGCATCACCACCAATACCTCGAGCAATTCCTGGAACAGTTTGAGCTTCTATGCTTAATTCCTCAGCTAACCTAGGGGTCACAACACTATTTCCAGCACCAGTATCAAGTACAAAGTCATAGGGGCCTTTCCCATTGATATGGACGGGGACTCCGACAAGGTGCGTGTCATGAATATAACGAAATTTACTCCAGTCTAGTTTCAATGAGGAATTGTCCTTATTTAGTTTAAGGCGCTGGTTCTTGTAGCTAAGTGAAATAATGCAATGTTTCAGAGTGGAATGTCCTAGCACACCATCATAATTCCCTCCACATCGAAGAATATTCTCGAGATCTAGAACATAGACCTCGTTTTGATTAAACTCAAGCTGTCCAAGACTAATGGTTACGTCAGCATATTCTATTGGGATTCCTCCGCCTACACCTCGAGCTTCAGGTCGGTCGCCTAAACGCGTAGGGATTCCTAATCTTTCAGCAAGCTTCATTGAGAGTGTGGTTGTTGATGCTCCAGTGTCTAGAATAAAGGTCAAAGGACCTTGACCATTGACACTGACAGGAATCTTGACAAGATTTGTCAATGATTCAATTTCGGTTTGAAAATCCAAAAAACTGCACCTCATCACTAAGGCTTTCTACCTGCAATGTAGGCGCTATATGCTCCATACAAACTTTCGCCAGCCTTGCTAGTAATTATTACATCCTTGAATCCTGCATCACACATGTGTTGTAGATACTCTTCATCAAGGATTGCCCCGCCAATGCAACCAGTGTATGTCACTATTTCATCAGAAACTTCTTTTGGTAGTGGTTTGGAGAGGACAATATCTGAAACCATAACACGACCTCCAGGCTTCAAAACTCTATATGCTTCACGAAACACCTTCCCTTTATCAGGAGCCAGGTTGATAACACAGTTACTGATTACTACATCAACAGAATTATCCTCAACTGGTATATCTTCTATGTCCCCAAATCGAAACTCAACATTCGTTATACCAAGATCCTCTGCGTTCTTCTTGGCTTTCTCAATCATAGCAGGAGTCATATCGACGCCAATGACCCTTCCAGAGTCACCAACCTTTTTACTAGCCACAAACATGTCAAGGCCTGCACCACTTCCTAGATCAAGAACGACCTCTCCTTCTTTAAGACTAGCAAGTGCAACAGGATTCCCGCATCCAGCAAACGATTCTGTAGCTCCGATTGGCATACCTTCAGTGTCGTAACCAAGTGCCTCTGCAAGATTTACTCTTGTGACTTTTACCTCATCTTGAGGACCACAACAGCTTGAAGATGTCTGAGCTGGTGCGTCACAACAACTTGGAGTTTGCTCATCTGCAGTCCATGTTCCCTCTGCAACACGGGAATATGCATCCCGTACAGCTTCTTTGATTTCGTCAGATTTCATTTCGCTGACTTTTTTGCTTCTAGTCATATAATCACCATTTTCTATGGATTAGAAGTAGGTTCTTCGTTGTCATCGCATGATGATTGACATGAGAATTCAGACTTCGTTTCCTTTTGAAGTCCGCTATTCGGATGGAATTCTTTAGTAACTTTGTCTTCAGCCATTCAATCACCATCTATATTGGGTGTCCAATATTGGACATCCTATATATACATTTAAATGTATCGGACATCCAATATTTTACATGAGTGACCCAACAGAGTCCACCCCATGCTGTCCACCAGATTGTTGTGACATGAGAGGACTTCTTACATTTCAGATTCTCTGGGAACTCGATAAAGAGGAAATGAATGGTCAACAGATTGCAGAAAAGATTGCAGTGAGAAGAGGAAGCAAACCAACTCCAGGTACAATATATCCAGCTTTAAAAGAGCTAAAGCAGGGAGGCCTCATAAAAGGTCGTAGAAATGGCAGACAAATCATTTACCATCTAACACCCGAAGGGAAGAAGGGATTAGCTGAAGCCTCAAGATACTTCCTTCAAGCATTTGGTGATATAGCCGAAGATGTCAAGGTCAAAGTCATCGTCATAAAGGGTGAAGATTGCGGCTGCTAATTCATTGATGTATCATTTATTGCACTTTCACAAAAAGAAGCAGACATCATTGCTCACATTTAAAAGGCCTTATATATAGAACGCTCAAGTCCCTTATATACTATATAAGGCAATATCAAAGGCAGGTAAGAGCAGATGCCACGTCCACAGCCAAAGACCAAGATAGAGAACGTTGTCGCTTCTGTAATTTTGAATCAGCGACTTGACCTCGATGAGATTGCAGCTACTATGCCTAATGTCGAGTTTGACCCTGAACAATTCCCTGGTCTAGTTTACCGTCTGAAAAAACCTAAGACAGCAACCCTAATCTTCAACTCAGGAAAAATGGTATGCACCGGGGCAAAAAGCGAGAAAGAAGCAAAGCGTGCAGTTCACAAAATTGTTAAGAACATCAAAGAGGCAGGTATTGAAATCACAGGAAAGCCGATCATTGTTGTTCAGAATATCGTCGCCAGCGCAAGTCTAGGAGCAGAACTTAATCTTGAGCTAGCGGCAATGAAGCTTGAGAATACCCTTTATGAACCTGAGCAATTCCCAGGTCTCATCTACAGGATGAGAGACCCAAAGGTGGTCATTCTGTTGTTTGGTTCTGGCAAGCTAGTAATCACTGGAGCCAAATTTGAGCCACAAATCGATGAAGCAGCTGAGAAAGTGATGGACCGTCTCCTAGAGCTCGGAGTCATGAGAATCCCA
>LRSL01000026.1 GCA_001563335.1 Candidatus Thorarchaeota archaeon SMTZ1-45
TCCTCGCATAGACCGATTTCAAGAACCAGATAAAAGTGAGTTGAACAGGATGCTCGCATCATGTTTTACTCGTTTTGAGGTATATGCCAAGTATTCAATAAAATATCTTGACCTTCTTAAACCTGTTAGAGATGTATACGCTCACAACTACCGGTTCATCTTCTATGACGTATCTGCTCCACCTAAAAGACCACAATTCGATGAATCAGCAGTTGGACTTCTCCCACGAGTAATTGACAAATTCTTGTCAAAAGATAACATCTCTGCATCAGCACTAATGAAGAACATTAAGTATGTCGGATTCCTACAGCGCCTTGCTACAGGAAAATTGGTTTCAGAACTGACCATGTTCGAACGGTGGATCTATGTAAACATGAGAAATAGACTTTGGAATAATGATGTTCCAGTACTATCTGAAAAAATACCATATCTTTCTGTAGATGATATGAAGAGATATGGTGAAATCAGAGAATCACAGGGGTACAATTTCACCATACCAAAAAGAAATGATTATGCAAAATACAGCAAGAAGAAGCAAGAGCAACTTCACAAGCGCTTCCTCTTCGAGCTACAATCACAAGGTGATAAGTTTCAACTAATAGATCTACAAAATAGAAAAATTCCTCTGAAATTTCTTGATGCGGAGGAACGGTTTTCTGAAGATTAAGTATCATCAGCCTTAGGTTCTTTGGTTACCCAAAAAAACCTGATGACTCCAATCTTGTTGTCTTTACCTCTGCTCCAAAGATTCGTCTGTCAGGTGTTGAAAACAAGATGCCTTAGTTCTTTGCGGTTCCAGAAACAGGAGTCATGGCACAGCCACGTTTAGACAACTCTTAGGCTATATAATACTCGCCAGCATTCTGCGTACTAAACCTCGTTCTTATTGTCATTCTCGATTTCCACCTTCGTTTTCCAATAGCTTCATTATCGGATCTTAGAAACCTCTTGTACCAACAACCCTAGTATCACCATAAGCAAGAATCCCTTAATCTCGTTTAATGCCATAAAACTACTCAATGTTTCATCTATGCGGGTAATTAGGGTCATCACGTTCACAAAATCCAATAT
The DNA here is from genome assembly GCA_001563335.1 of Candidatus Thorarchaeota archaeon SMTZ1-45. Classification (GTDB taxonomy): domain Archaea; phylum Asgardarchaeota; class Thorarchaeia; order Thorarchaeales; family Thorarchaeaceae; genus SMTZ1-45. The sequence continues at coordinate 1,072 of LRSL01000026.1, forward strand.
CCAGATTACGAACAGAAGGAGAAACGCACGCTGTAAGATTCTTTTGGCATTCATGTATCTCATCCTCCACTTCTTCCTAATAGTGAACAAAGATCGATATCAATCATATTGGTTCTAGAAATGGGAATTGTGTGGTCGAAGGACTAGTAGAGCACTAAAATGTGGTAGGAGGGGGGGAGTTATGTAATGAGGGCATGTTATGAAAACTAAGCCCAACCAGTCCACTCGACCGTCATAATAATGCGACCCTCTCTCAATATAAATTAATATCTTAGAAATAGTCAATGAACTCTGTCACATTCTTCCTACTCATTCTCTCTCAGGACTTTCTACAGATTTCTGATGAAACCATAGACTTGGTCCTTTTGAAACTTGATTTAGAGTCTGATGAGTGTGTCTGGAGCAGAGAGGCATGGTCTTCAATAACTGAGGAGAAGTTTCCAAAAATCAGGGGATAGTGCATATCTCTAACCCGACTTTTTCGCTTCTCTGAAAACGAACTAACGAAAGAAGTCTAATAGGCTGTAAGAATGACTATCGATGCTGAGTTATGTTCGAGGTAGTAAATCTCTATTTGACTGCAATCCTGTATGTTTCATCAATCATATTGAGATTTTCCAGTTCCCGAAGGTCCGCCATTGTGACACACAAGACGTTCTTTATTGATTCCCTTTTCACCAAGGGATACGTTGTTATTAGTACTGGTATAGTCCATTGATATCTATGAGCAGACTCTAGAAACTCTTGTGGATGTGAGCTCACATACTCGGCTTTTTTCGCAATCTTTGTGGCAAATTCAAGACCTTGCTCCTTTCGTTTCGTTATAAAACCTCTTCCATTGACATCTGGATGATACGCCTTACATTCGAAGACCAAAAGATATGGAGGTGATCCAGCAATAATATCGTATTCTGCCTTCATTTCACCCTTCACAATTTCCTCCATTACCACTCTGTTCCGTTCAATTATTTCAAATCCCAGATTCTCTAAGATCTCGCAAACCTGGTTTTCAAATAGATGCCCCTTCCCTTTGACAAATGCTCCATGACGTTTCCTGAACATGTAAACATATCTCTCAAAGGAATCCTCTAGAACTTGAGGCATTACGAAGTAGTTCTCATCTATCTTGACTACAGGCGACCAAAAGAGTGCTCGTTCTGATAATTGATTCAAGCGCCAGAGGGGTTTCGCTAAATACGCTTCTGCCTTTTCTCTGTCAAATTCCAGAAGGTTCAGGATTTCTTCTCTATTTTCAATCTCCTTCAGACTCTCCAGAACAACATTCTTGTTGACAAAGAGTCCGTGGTAAAAGGAGTGTTTCAAGAGAATATTGATTGTGTCTATAAAATCATTCCATCCGACATTGAGGTCCCTCCTAAAAACTTCATCAAGATATTGATACTTATCCTTGACATGAAGATATTTTTCATCCAAAGCTGATGGACTGTTAATTAGATGAAACTGGCTATCACCAACATGATGTGTAATTGCCTGTTCATAATCTTCTGAAATATCACCCAAGATGTGCTTGATACTCAGACTTCCCCTATCCTGAGCAGATACCAGCATCGAATGAGCTGACTCAATGAGTGCGCTCAGAATTTTGGGTGTGGAGATAGCTGCACCATTGCAGTTTGTCATGGCTAAGGCTATGAGGTATTCAGATGCCAGAACTCGACTTCCGACTTGTGCAATATCCTGCCATCTAGGATGTTCTGCAAAAGAAACAGATCCTTCTGAAGACTCTTTTGAAATCCTTACAAGTTCCATCTGAAATCTTTGGCGACTGTAATTCAAGTCTTTCATGAGGTCAGCAATTAGAAGTTCCTTATGAAAGACTGAAACCGTACGCGTCAACTGAGAAAGGGCGTCTTCGTCTAGCATTTAAACATCTATCCGACTCAATCATTTCCTCATGAGTTCTAAAATGGTAATTAATTCATATCAAAGTTCTTTCCAACTGTACGTCGGAGCCTTATGAAGTACTGTCAGATTGTATATTAATTACGCACCTTCTCCACTTGTCTAGGAAAAAAGTACAAACAGTTTCATTCTCACTTAAGGCATTATGAGCTCTGTTGATGGATATAGTGCCTGTCATAGGTTTGGTAGCTCCAAGTTTTCATCACATGATAAGCGGGATTGTACCTGAGGATCTATTGAAGCGTTCAGACAGATGAGTGCTAAGCTACATGTAAAGATAGAGAAGTAGTACGAATTGACATAGTTCTAATTACTGGCACTTGGGGTTATCTATGTAACGGGATTATTCAAGAAACTCGAATGGAGTTTTCCCATTTACAAGCCTCCTTAGAATATCCCGAGGTTGGTTGCAACCTCTGCAGCACTGTACTCAGGTGCTAATCTCACTAATGTCTTCTTTTGGGTTTTATTGTGTTGCAATAGGCCAGCTGGGAAGACATGAAGATGTCATTGAGTGTCATCCGGATATCAGAGTCACCCTGATTGAGTAGGAGAACCATGTGCTCCCATAGAACTGGCTCGCCCAGACAGTGGCTTGGAATGGGACACCTGTGCTCATATTCAATGTAGCATTCCACCCATGTCCTGCATCAATGTTGTAAGTCCTGTAACCGATTGAGAATGTTGACAAGCCACTGGAGGACAGATAGGTGTCACATTGATACATATCTGTCGTGTCGGGATAGAATCCATCAATGCTGGTCCATCCTCCAACAGGCAAGATGGAATGGGATATCAGATCGTTGAGAAACAGATAGTCTTCACTTGGCAATTCGGTATTATTTACCAACTCAATAGGAGATATCAGACTCGTTTTGGTGTGCTCAATCACCCGGTCCACGAATGTATCAGATGTGAAGTCGGATGCCAAAGCAGGTAAATCATTGATTTTGACTGTGAATGAAGAACCATTGAGGTACCAATACGGTGCTTCAGAATCATTCCAGATAGAACCATTCGAAGGATCAAACACTCTCACAAACCCCTCAACCTCAACTGCGAATGACAGCGTGTCACCTTCACTGACCTGCCACTGCATAGTCGTGGACGACATGACCATTAATGCAACACTCCCAGCGGCAACGATTGTAATCACGAGTAAAGCCGATATTCTCTTGAAACTAGTCTTCATCATACTACACACCCTACCCTGGATTAATTCTAGACATGGTTTCTTTTGAAGACAACAGAAGCGGTAGGGCGTTCGGTATTTTGATCGTTGTCACCACAGGAAGAAACATTGCGTAGCTGGTCTGAATTGATTCACCAGTAAGAGTTTCCAATTCCATACCGCTTGATGCTGTCATCATCGGATTTGTTACAGTGTCAAAATGATACCAAAGCCTAAGGTTGAGAACGCGCAGATCGCTGCTGTGAAAGGTATACGTAGAGGCTCGTGCGAACTGTAGTCCAATGTACTTAATTAAACGGTTTCTCTCTCCTGCTGGAGTTGTAAAATGTGTATGACTCTGAGGCGTATCATCATCAAGCTCACTTTTTAGACTCCAAGCAGTGTGTGGATGAGGATCGAACCAGAACCTCCACTTCGCTATCCAGCTGTTTGAATGGGAACCCTCATACCACTCGTCATGTGTTGTACCTATACGCCAATAATCTAAGTAAGCCCTAGAAGTACTAGAATACCAAGAATCATACAGACAAAAGACCATTGACAACTCCTTATTCTCATCGTATAGAATTACAACCAAGTCGCCCATTCTATTTGGAGTGTCAGACAGTTCCAGAATGGCCTCAAGAGCACGGAGGTCGCAGAGTGGGATAGAAGTCGGAAGGGTCTTGATAAACAAGGGACCATGTTTCCACTCAGATGAGGACTGTATTCCTGAACAATAAAGATATCCTGATTGACTGTAGAGGTTTCCTGATATGTCTAGAGTCCTATAAGTTTCAAAGCCATCAGCGGGATAAACGCGAGTCCATGTTGATGTTGATGAGCAAGGATCATGCCACACGGTTTCGTAGTATGCTCCACGCAGCCAGTGCCACAAGCAGTATGTAGGTGCTTCGACAGGAGCTCCTGCAGAGAAAACACAGGGGTAATTCGGACAGGTTGTTTCTCCAATATAGTGAGGCATACCCAAATAGTGACCAAACTCGTGCATTAAGACTGCGCGTCTTTGCCAGCTAATTGAATATCCATATTGATTACACCAATCTATCCATGCCTGGTCCGCAACAGCAATAGTGTCACCGCCATAGAATCCTGCATTACCCTCGATGTAATGAACGAAGACACACCATAACCAATCGACATCACCTGCAGCTTCTGTCCAATGACCTAAATGACTAAAATACTGTGACTTGACCGACCACCAGTCGAAGTTTTGTGTAATAGTATCAGGGATGACTGAAGAAGACAAGCTTTGATCTAGAACGCAATCGACCCTATGATATGAGTGGGTTTTAAAAAAAGTTTCCAGATATTCTAATGCCTCGGAATCGGGTTGATGGTCATAACGATAGTCGATTTCGAGTGACGCTCCATCATGGTGAACCAGCATAACCGTGATTTTTTTGGCATATTCAGTACTTGAACATGAGAAGATATCAATAGTAATTTGATGAATTTCGCCATCGGGAAAATCACCCAGAGATATTTCATAATTCCCAGGAGAACTCCCCATGAAGACCAATCGGGAATCTAGATATACAAAGCATGAACGTGTTATACCATCCCATCCATTTTCAGTTTTTAGATTCAGGATTGTATTTGGTCCTGTTTCAACTAGATACTCCATCTTGGAATGTTCTGATTGATGAGTGTACTCGCATTTCACATCGAGAGGTATATCTGCTGTATTATAGACCCAGAAGTACTCCAGTTTCCATGCTTTCTCAACATATGCTCCCCAATTAATTTGGATTCTAATGGTATGCACACCTCCCCACCATATTATTGGAGTCCATATGTCATCATGGAATCCTGTTGAACCGATAATGCATGAATAGAACTGACTTCCGTCCAAGCTCACCGTAAGAGTTCGAGCATATGTATCAGCAGCACGTGCTATCTCAAGATGAATTCGATATTGTGCACCCCACCAGCTGTCAGCCTCGAAATCAAAGTACATTTTTGAGTATCCAGTAAATGGAAAATAGTGTCCTTTCTTCGCAAAAGTCAAAGGAGTCATAAGATTGCCAGATTGCTGCGGCTCAGACTCAATCTGAGCGGCAGGAGGAGGTATTTCTTGGATTATATACTCGCAGTTGTTATCAACAGTGTAGTTCAAATCTTGATGGTCTGATGGTTCATCTTCCAGTAGGACAACAGCCCAAGATGGAATTGCAACAGCAGTCGTTATATTTTGATCCTTTTTTTCGTTTTCCCAGTCTGTTTCCATAAACCTCGTAATACACGGAATTGACCAGTCCTCAATTTCTTGCATTGGTTCATCAGAGAGAACGGACGGTAGATCGATATACTGCCGCTCTAATACTTCACTCTCTGATACTCTATCGTTTCTCGATACGGCTGCTACGGGATCTCCCATGGATAATGTTAAAATTAGCATTATAATGGCTAATATACTCGAAACTAGCTTCTTATTCATTCATACTCAAACTCCCAACAACTACGATTTATGCAGTAGCTACACGACGCTATTACTATTGTGCATCATCTTAAATCCTCTTCGCTTCTGAGGGTTCTGTCACAAAACTCATGAGTTTCGTAACGCGAGAAAGTTTGCATCCCTGCATCATACCTGACCACCTTGGACAAGGTTTCCACGTTTCTTCTGTTGTCACATCTTAATCTCGGGTTTCTCCGAATAAGTCTGAGGTTCTTCTTCAACTGGGTGTAAAGATGGATGAGCAGTACGAATTGACACATTTCTAATTACTGGCACTTGGTGTCATCTGCGGAACTAAATCATTCAGGAGGCTCGAATAGAGTTTACCCATTCACAAGCCTCCTTAAAATATCCCGAGGTTGGTTGCAACCTCTGCAGCACTGTACTCAGGTGCTAATCTCACTAATGCCTTCTTTTGTCCGTTGGGCATTATGAGCGTGTTGACTTTCTCGACCACAACTTCATAGAGGGTTTCAACAGCCCACTTGATTGTGTTCTTGTTTGCGGATCGAACAACATAGAAGATGAGCTTGTTCTCTGCATCTACAGCCTCGAGACTGGCCTCTGTCACAACAGGGCGAATGATGATTTCATTTGGATCTCTCATTTTGGTCACCTCAAGCGAACAGATTCTCCTTCTCAAGCCTATCAATGGCAGACTTTGTCCAGACCACTAGGCGTCCTGGATGTGTCCCAGGAGCGAGAAGTTCTGCGTTTAGCCCATGAACCTCTGTAATGTCAACTCCCGGGAGATTTCTAACAGCTCTTGTGATGCCCAAGTCTTCACCAACAACAATGAGCAGTGACTTGGGAGTCTTCATTTTACGACCACGCATCTTGCCCTTACCAGCTCTGACACTACGGCCATCTCTTGCTCTGTCAAGATCATCAGCTAGACCTAAGAAGACCAATGCCTCAAAGGCATCCTTTGTTGTGGACAAAGACTCAAGCTTACTATCAACAACCAATGGTATCTCAGGAACATTATCTATATTGTGACCCCGTGCCTTAACGAAGGTGGGATTTGCAGAAGCTGATATTGCTGATCGGATAGCCAGTCGGTTTTCTTTTGCATTAATCCGCTCAACGATAACCTTCCTAGATTCCGGAGGATGTGCGACTCTCCCTCCAACAGTGCCAGGAGCAAACCCTCCTTTGTTGGCTGCACTTGTTCCACTTCCTTTGATTCTAGGCACCCTTGATTTCCCGTGTCCAGTCTGCCAACTCTGAGCTGTATTTCGCTTGCCAGCTAGTTCATCAACTCCATGAGGTTGATACCTTCGTGATTGGATTGCTAAAACAGCCCTCTTAATCACATCTGGACGATATGGTGTGTCAAACTGTGACGGTAGTTTTACTGTTTCCTTTGTTGCCTTACCCTTCAATGAATATGTCTTTACGCTTGCCATAACCATCAACCTCTCCTATTGTTTTGATGTGGTGCTAATGTAGCTCACCTGAGTAGGTGCATCTACATGTCCCTTCTTGGGACGAATAGCGAATCTAAATCGCACAGGTCGCTTTACCGTACCAGGGATAGATCCATGAAGCATTATGTAGTCGCCACGAATCACACCGTAGTTGACGAACCCTCCAGAGGGTGTAATTTCCTCACCACGCTCTCCCATCTTCAGAACTTTATTATTGAAACTGGTTCGAGTGTGAAAACCGGTCTGTCCAGGACGAGGTACGGTATATCTAATGTTTGTTGGAGTCCACGGACCAATGCAACCCACACCTCGTTTTGTCTTTCTTGATTTGTGTTGAAGAATTCGTATTCCCCAGCGACGTACAGGACCCTGAAAACCATGACCCTTGGTCACAGCGATGCTGTCAACGAGAATTCCTTCATTGAGAATATCTGCTACTCTCACATCGGTGCCAAGAATACTCTGAGCGTAGTCATAGGCTTTCTTGACACTTGGAGCACCTACTTTGTACTCAGTAATGTCAGGTTTCTTCTTCGGTATTCCTGCAAGTCTTGGTTGAGTGTGAACTAGCATTCGAATCTCAGCCAGAGTGTCGAGCTTCTCCTCGAACTCTTTCACTTTGGCTCCATGGTCATAATCTTTTGGAAAAGGCATGGCTTTTCTAAGGTCCTCTGATAGACCTTCAGCAAGAACCTCAACAACCAGTTTTAATCCATATGGAGTCGTTTTGTAGCCACGAATCGAGAATGGTCTGATTGGCGGTGTATCAATGACTGTAACTGGAATCACGGTTTCCTGTCCCTTAAAAGGACTATTGGGGCTTTCAATTGTCATGACCGCATGTGTCATACCTGCCTTGTAACCAACAAAACCAAGAAGTTTTGCAGAACTGCCTTTATAAGAGGGCCAATTTTTGATCCGAGGTACGAATTTGGATGCTCTTCCTCGAGGAAGGTATGCAAGGCTACCTCGTCTGGGGGCATGTTTTTTCCTATGTGCCATTTTATGTCACCTTGTAGTTTTGCAGCCTTCGTGGTACCAAAATCATAATGAAGTCGAATAATCACACCACTAGGCTATTCATACTACAATGCGAGTCGATTCAGAGTGTGTTTTTAAGATTTACCCCATGACCAAAGACGCTTGTTGGGTGACAATAAGACATATGGGTCAGACTAGTTTGTACGGACCATAGCGACTCTAGATATGCTGCTGTTCAGTTCGGGCAATGATTTCATTCTGTAGATCTTTGCCAATATTGACAAAGTAGTCACTATAGCCTGCGACTCTTACAATCAGGTCTTGATAGAGCTCGGGACTCTTCTGTGCAGATTTGAGTGTATCAGCATGTACTACATTGAACTGGATATGATGTCCACCAAGTTTGAAGTAAGTCCGTACAAGGTTTCCAAGCTTTTTCCGGCCTTCTTCGTCAGCCAATACTTCAGGCATGAATTTCTGGTTGAGGAGAGTTCCACCGGTCTTCCAATGATCAATCTTGGCAACAGATTTAATGACAGCTGTGGGTCCATTTGTGTCAGCACCATGACTCGGGGAAATACCGTCAGAAAGAGGAGCACCAGCGTTCCTGCCATTGGGAGTAGCACCGGTCATCTCTCCGAAGTAGATGTGTACGGTGGTGGGGAGAAGGTTGACTCGATATTCACCACCTTTTGTGTTGGGACGACCATCTATCAAATCGAAGTAGGTGTTAAACACATCTTTTGCTAGCGTATCGACATAATCATCATCATTACCATACTTCGGAGTCTTGTTTAAGAGAGTCATTCTCATGACCTCGTTATCCTTAAAGTCCATTGCGAGTCCGTCAAGTAATTCCTTCATGGTAAACCGTTTTTGTTCGAAGACATGAATCTTGATAGCTGAAAGTGAGTCAGTCATTGTACCCATTCCCACACCTTGGATGTAGGTTGAGTTATACCTAGGACCACCATCGTGGTAATCCTTCCCGCGAGAAATACAGTCATCAAATAAAAGCGACATGAATGGAGCAGGCATATATTCCGCGTAAAGGCGTTCAATGATGTTGTTGCCTTTGATTTTCAGATTAATGAAGTATTCAAGCTGTTTCTTATATGCCGCGAATAACTTTTCAAATGACTTGAAACTGGTTGGGTCACCAGTTTCAATGCCCACCTTTTCTCCAGTTCGAGGGTCAGTACCATTGTTAAGGGTGATTTCCAATATCTTTGGCCAGTTACAGTATCCTGTCAGGATGCAACTTTCTTTTCCAAAGGCACTAATAGTCACACATCCACTGGGACCTCCTACGCGTGCATCCTCTACGGACTTTCCAGCACGCAGAAACTCCTTGATTATCACATCAGTGTTGAACATGGAGGGCTGGCCAAATCCTTCCTTCACAATATCTACTGCATGTTTGAGAAATTGATCAGGATTTTTTGTACTCAACTGAATACAGACGCTAGGTTGAATCAGCCGCATCTCATTGCATACATCCAGAATGAGGTGTGATAACTCATTTACACCATCTTTTCCTTCACTGGTCAATCCGCCAGTGTTGATCAAAGCAAAGTCTTGGTAGGTCCCGCTTTGTTCTTCTGTAATTGAAACCTTGAGTGGGGCAGGTTGATTGTTGAACTTCACCCAGATACATTGAAGGAGTTCCTTGGCAAATTCTCTTGTCAGAGTCCCTTCCTCAACTTCTTTGGAAAAGAATGGGTAAAGATTTTGGTCAAGTCTGCCTGGATTAAAACTGTCCCAGACATTGAGTTCGATGATTACTCCCAAGTGAACAAACCAGTAGGATTGTAGTGCCTCCCAGAAGTTTCGTGGGGCATTTGCTGGAACATGATGACAGATGTCAGCGATTCGCAAGAGTTCTTTCTTTCGCTCCTTATCAGGTTCACTCTCTGCAAGGTCACGTGCCATCTCTGCATGTCTCTCAGCGAACGAGATCACTGCATTTGCAGCAATCTCCATTGCTTTCAGTTCCTGTTCTTTGCTATATGCTTCCGAGTCATTATAGTAGTCAATGTCATTCAGATGTTTCCTGATGTCATCAATAAGGTCTAAGAAACCTCTGTGGTATATCTTATCATCAAGAATGGCATGTCCTGGTGCTCGTTGTTCCATGAACTCTGTGAAGGCACCAGCGTTGAATGCTTTCATCCAGTCCTCTGACATGGCATCAAACACACGGTCACGCATGGTCCGACCAGACCAGAAGGGGATAATCTCATCACGGTATGTGACCATTGTGTCCTCAGTAGAAGCAAACGGGGCTCGTTCCCGAGAGTTTGCAATCTCAAAGTCCTCAAGAGTGTGACAGCACAGTTCAGGATAAGTTGGTGTGGCTAGTGGTGCAGGACCTCGTTCACCAACAATCAGCTCTCCATCATTAATACAGATTGTCTTGCTCTCCAGTATATGCTTGAAAGCCAAAGCTCGAGCAACAGGTGTGGAAACCAAGTCTGCGCCTCCACTCTGATAGAAATCAGTAAGAAGCTCCGCCCGCTCGGTAGATATGTAGGGCTTTGAACCCACACTCTGTTTTCGAAGACGTTTTACTCTCTCGGACTGCATTAAGTCATCCTCGTTATTGATTGTCTGGTGGAATTCTTCTATAAAGCTCACGCATGTCCGGATCCATCACATATGAAAGCCTGGTTTTGTTATTATCGTGCCCACAGAGGAATTCAATAGACCGAGGCTTACAAACAAAGCCTCCTCAAGTCGGACAGTTTCTGTTCCCTGATCAGGAATAGTATTTGCCCAGAAATCAATGTGAGACTTCACAATCTCTCGCTCATTCTCGAAAAACTCGAGAATCCCATGACTTGGACCACCAAATACTGCAAGGACTGACTGTGTGCCCGCAATTGTTGATTTCAAGTCTTTCTCAATCTGATTAAAAAATGGGGCTTTCCGTGAGAACCCGATTCTAGTTGAGTCATCAGATTCTTCAAGGAATTTTGCTAGATTGTACACTCGTTCGACTCTAAATCCCCAATAGTCGCTGACATCCTCTCGTTCAATAATTTCCAGCACTATCTGTGGTTTGATTTTTTTTACTCTGAAAAGGGTAGGGTCTCGTTCGCTCACAGTCTTTGGATAATTGACCAACTTATCGAAGCCTAAATCAATCTGTCCAGGTCGAGCCTGTAAGCCCCACCTCACACTGCCCTCTTGAAGTTCATTGATCTTGGTTTCTAATGGATGGCTTCTTGTTCTGAGAGGCGGAAGAAGACCTGCGAACTTTAGTGACTGTGACTTGGGAAAACTCTGTTTCCGTAAATATTGCGGGGTGTCCATATATCTGAGAATCTTGCTAAGAAGACTTACATCCCGTTTCATTTCATTGCTTAGTTTTCCTGTGTCATAGATATACACAGTTTCAACACGAAAAACTGCTAATGCTCGAGCTAATGACCCAACTTTTTCTGTCTTTTGTCGTAGATCTGTACAATCTGTAAGTGAAGTGTCAGGAATTGCAACTCTCAGAGTCATGCTCATTTTCTCCTAGAGATCAAGGGTGAACCACAATGTTGTACGATTGGGCTCTTGAATGATTTTCATGTCAGCATAGGTCATTGCTTTGACCTCAGTCCTTGTGTCATGTTTCTCGTGGTCAATCTTCTCGCCCAGAGCACGAGCCTCTAATAGATAGCCATCTAGAGTGGCTTCAATGTGGTCAACCTGAAACTTGGAGTAAAACTGGCTATTGATGTCAATCAGTGCGATTAGTTCTCCAATCCACTCTACTAGGAGCTCCTCAAGGTCTATCCCTGTGACTGAGATATCAACAGTATCCTTTGGTGCCACAGTGGATGTATCAAGAATGACCTCGAATGTGGCAATGGCAGCCTGTTCAAACGCCTCAATCAGGTCTGGAGCCCAGCATTCAATGGTGATGTCAGCAGTATGTTCGTGAAATTTGAAACCGCGCTCCAAGGGTCTAGTTCACCTTCCCATTCAACCACGACAAGAAGCTTAAAAGGCATTTCCAACGGTGGCAATGCTAAGCCGAGGTAGCCAAGCCCGGATTAAGGCGCCGGTCTTGAAAACCAGCTTCTTCTGAAGCAGAAAACAAGCTAACCGGTGTGTTCGCACTCATGAGTTCAAATCTCATCCTCGGCGCCAATTTCTCTTCAGTTTGTCAAGAACACCATCAAGGCTAGAACGAAGTAGTAGATTTGATATGAGCTGACCATGAGTCTTTCGACCAAACCAACATAATTGGTGTTAACTGCTGCTGATGTAGCTACAACAAGAATCAATGATACAATTGCTGTGATCAATGAAAATGTGGCAAAACCACTCCATTCCACTTCGGATTCTAATCGGAACCATAAAGCAACCATTCCTGCAGTTGCTAGTATTCCAGATATAGCAATAAGAACTAGATGCAATTTCCCTCGTATGGTTAAGAGTTCCCCACCAGCATCAAGGGGGAAGAATAAAGCAACAAGGACCCCTAAGAGCCCGCTAATCACGAACAGAATGGGACCAGTGATAGATCCTGCTCCATTGTTTATTCCCCAATGTAATCCAGTATAAAAGACGAACAGGAGAATGCTTGACGAGATGATGAACTTGTCAAACAGTTTCTTGTTTGGAGCATCAACAGCAACAAGCGTACTGACATCATCTCGAATATGACTATACTCTGGTTGCAGGATTCCCCCAAGAATCCACATGAGTGTGTAGATGATTGGGCTGAGCATTCCACAGAGAGCTAGAAGATGGAATAGATTCATGAAGCCACCCAAATTCTTTTTCTCAATGCTATGCATCTAGATTCTCAATTACAGTTGCGACTCCCTGTCCGCCTCCAACGCAGGCATTGGCGACCCCATACTTCGCCTTTTTATCTTTGAGAATTCTTGCCAGGGTTCCTGTTAGCCTAATCATGGTTGAACCCAGAGGGTGTCCAATAGCAGTTGATCCACCCATTATGTTCACCTTCTCCTCGGGGATGTTCAGTTTGTCCATACAATTGAGTGTTACAATGCAGAAAGCCTCATTTATCTCCCAGTAGTCAATTTCCTCAGCACTTAGCCCAGCATGCTTGAGAGCTTTGATGGTAGCAGGGACAGGTCCACGACCCATGACAGTGGGATCAACTCCTGCCCATCCCATGGAAACAATTCGGGCCATAGGCTCTATACCTCTTTTTTCAGCCTCCTTTGCCTCCATTATAACTGCAGCAGTTGCACCTGCGTTGAGTGGTGAAGCATTACCAGGAGTGATTACTCCCTCATCAGTCCCCTCTCGCTTGATATACCCATCTTTCCCCCCATTCTTCTCAAGAAAGAAAGGCGTCGATACTCTTGGTAGGGTTGAAACCTTCTCAAGAGTTGAAGGTCGGGCACTCAGATCCCTGTCCACTAGCATGGGTTCATCAACATTACCCGGTGTATGTCCTTGGAGGGGTATGATTTCACCTTTGAACCATCCACTCTCCTGATTCTTAACGGTCAGATTATGACTCCTCACGCCAAATTTGTCCATGTCCTCCTTGGTGAAGGTGGGAACCTCCTCCTCGTACAATTTCTGGGCGGTCTGTAACATATTGAATACAGTATTGACATCCAAGTCGGGCCTATAGAACTCAGAGGCTTTATCCGCAATGGAGAAATTAGGCTCAACTCCCTTTCCCCTCACTCTAGTCATATGCTCAAATCCAGTTGAGAGCACAATTTTACTGAACCCAGTCATAATTTCCATTATGCCAATGTGCATACCCGACCCTGCAGACCCACATTGACGATCGACAAAGATGCAGGGTACATGATGTGGAAATCCAGACAAGAATGCCGGTGTTTTTCCTCCATAAGTCCAGTTCTCAAGGACTCCTGAAGCCACACCGACTGTGAGCTCGTCAATGTCTTTCTTCTCAATCCCTTTGTCTGCCAATGATCCGTCAAAGAATTTCATGAGCAAACGGGATAATAGCTCATCTCCTCTAATCTCACCGAACGCATCGTTCTCTGGATCTTGAGTACGTGATCGTGAGAATGGAGTACGTGCATAGTCAACCAACCACACTTCGTTCATAGATTGTTCTACGAGATTACCCAATTTTAATTCTTTATGCAAGAACAGAGATAGACTGCAAAATCTGGAATCAACAAAATTTCATAAATCGAGTGAACATACGATAGGATGTAGTTACGTTTTTCACTCAATCGAATGAACTGATAGGTATGCCATTTATTCAAACTGGAAACATCCAGACTTACTATGAACAACATGGAGAGTCGGGATCACCACTGGTGTTCATCCATGGGGCTGGAGCATCCCATGATATGTGGAAACCTCAAGTCGAGCACTTCTCAAATACATACAATGTGATTACTTACGATCTTAGAGGGCATCAGCAGTCTGAGGGATCTGATGACAAATACACCTGTGAGCTATTTGCTGATGATCTTCATCAATTAATTGACCGACTCGGTATACAAGAGCCTGTAATTATTGGGCTCTCTCTCGGTGGAATGGTTGCTCAGGAGTATGCTGTGAAATATCGTTCGAATCTGAAGGGGTTAGTTCTTGCTGATACTGCAGTGGCATCAGCTCTCACTCTGTCTGATAAGATGTTGAAAGCTGTGTATCCTAAATTCATGGTCAAATGGACCATAAGACGAATGAGTGATGAGAGATATGCAGATTGGTCCTTCAAATACTTCGAAATGGACAATGAGATTAGAGAGTATCTCAAGAAGGAACAACTCAAGCTAGGTAAGGAGGAACTCCTAAAGGTTACTGATGCGATTTACTCATTCAAACTCCTGCCTCTGGAAACTATCGAGGTTCCAACACTTGTTATTCTGGGAGAGAACGAGAGAAAGGCTGTATTTCCCCACGCTGACAAGATTGTCGAACTGATCAAGACCTCTCGAAAAGTGATTATTCCGGGTGCGGGACATGCATCAAATCTTGAGAATCCTGAGGTCTTCAACAGAGAACTTGAAGACTTCTTGAGAGAGCTAGAGGTATTGCCGGCTTAGCGAAGGTCCTTTGCAAGATATGGACCCTTGTCATTGAAACCAAGAGACCGATAGTATTCTTTGACTCCAATGCCGCTATTTACGAGAAGGCATGTGGCATCGAAATCTGCACGTCCTATATCTTCAGATTCTGACATCATCCTTTCTCCTAGACCTAGATGTTGCCAAGCATCACGGTCTCGTTTTCCAATCTCCACAACAGGACCGTACACTCTCAGCTCACGGATAATAACAGAGGGATTCTCAGTCAGTTCGACTCTATGCGCATCTGAACTTGGAACCCTTAAGCGAAGAAAACCAAAGAGTACATCCAAGTCTGGGTCTTCAAGTGAGAGAAACACCTCAGTTCCATTAGATGCGTCATAGTCGCGACGAACAAGTTGTATGTTATCGGGATTGACCTTCTCTCCAGACCTCATCTGGAAGTGGCCAACCTCCCTGAACCGAATTGTTGGATTTCTTTGACCACTGGCCTTCATTCTTTGATGGACTAGTTCGCGGAGGTTTCCTGTGTTCAGACCTGCCTCAATTTGATGTAATGGGATGTCCCGTTGCATTCTTTGTATTCTAACGTACTCAGGCATTTTACTGACCGCAGATGCAACCAAGGACACTACCTGTTCAGTCGTGAGTGGAGTGTATTCGCCTGATTTCCACCATTCATAGAGTTTCGTGTTTTTGACCACAATTGTTGGGTAGATCTTCATCATATCAGGACGAAACCTTGGATCATTGAATAATTGTTTGAAGGTCCGTAAGTCATCTTCAACAGTTGCACCAGGAAGACCTGGCATGATATGATAACATACCTTCAATCCACTGTCACGAAGAATTTTCGTGGCTCTCACAGTTTCCTCAACACCGTGACCACGTTCAACAATCCTAAGAATTTCATCAGAGAGAGTTTGTACACCAATTTCAACCCTTGTAGCTCCCATGGCAAGCATGTTGTCTACACTCTCTCGAGTGACCCAATCGGGACGGGTTTCAAAAGTAAGACCGACATTACGGACCTCTGCAGTTTCGTTCACCTTTTTTGCTTGGTCAATGTTGCTGCTGACTGATTGATTCATAGCATCTAAACAACCTTTGACGAAAAATTCTTGATACTCGTGGGGTTTTGAGCACCAATCCCCTCCCATAACAATCAGTTCAACTTTGTTTATACTATGTCCAATCGTTGATAGCTGGGCGAGCCTGCTCTCGACCTGCCTATAGGGATCATAATTATTCTGGAGGCCTCTCATCGTGGCAGGTTCGTGCCCGGTATAGCTCTGAGGAACTCCAAGTTCAGGACCTCCTGGACAATAGGCACATTTTCCATGAGGACATTCATGGGGAGTTGTCATAGTGGCTACAACAGCTACTCCTGACACAGTGCGAACTGGTCTCTTCTGGAGGAATGGTCGGAGTATCTCTGCCTCCTCAGGTATCGTGACTTTTAGTATGTCAGCGTTTCTGGGGGTGCTTGTAAGCTTGTATTTCGCTGAGATCTTGTTCTTGATTCGGTTAATCACCTGTTTGCTAAGAGGCTCGGGAGAACCAAGTAGCATATCGACTATCTCTCTGTGAATATGATAGTCATCTACAGGTGCTTTCATACCTACGAGTATCACAATATCCGGTTTAATAGACTACGGTGTGGCTCTGATTGACGAAAAGTTCATAACCGGTTCTAAGGTCGTGCTTCTTTGCAAAGGGGTGGTGGCCTAGTCCGGTATGGCGACGGGCTCCAGATCTAAGTGCACTTTGCACCTGAAATGGACGGGGTCAATAAAAGACCGTCGTCATGAAGACACTCGTCGATCGGGAGTTCAAATCTCCCTCACCCCACCATTCACATTTGTTGACTCCTTCTTCTATTGAACTACAATCCGAGATGATAATAAGTCGCAAGTTGTGGTATAGACTATGGTCAAAACAAAGACTCAACTCTATGGCATATGTGGAGTCGATGAGGCTGGCCGAGGTCCAATGATTGGACCGATGGTCATCTGCGGAGTCTTGATTGATCCTGACTCTATTTATGAACTTGAAAAAATAGGTATCCGCGACTCAAAGATGCTATCACCCACGCGCCGCTCTAATCTTGGTAAGAGAATCGAAAAGATTGCAGTCAAGACTTCTTTCAGGTCTATATCTGCTAAAGACATTGACAAAAGAAGAAAACACACTACTATGAATGAGATAGAAGTCGATGAGTTTGTTTCGATTCTAAAAGAACTAAGGCCAAAGACGATTTACTTGGATGCTGCAGATGTGAAGGCAGACAGATTTGGCAAAAAAATCGGAGAGAGAAGTGGTCTGGCCGCTCAAGGTGCAGAGATTGTGTCAGAACATAAGGCAGACGCGAGATATCCAATAGTATCTGCAGCCTCAATCCTAGCCAAGGTTGAAAGAGACCGGGTGATTTCTAGACTTCATGAGAAATATGGAAACTTTGGGTCTGGATATCCATCTGACCCAAAAACAGTCGATTTTGTGAGAGATTTGGTCAAAAAGAACAAAAAAATGCCGTCTATTGTCCGAAAAAGCTGGGACTCTGTCAGAAAAATTATTGATGATGAATCTGCCTAACAGGTCACACTGGACTCACTATGATTCACTGACTTGATCGTTCATCAATTATCTTCTTGAGCTCGCCCGGTTTCTCAATACCGTCAAGCTCAAGCTGTCTTATCACTGGAAGGTCTGAAACACTTTCCTCAGCCTTTCCCTCTTCAACTATTATAATAGCATTTGAATCAGTCACTTTTGAAACGCTTTTGAGAATCCCCATCCTTTTCTTCAAGGTCCAGCTCGTGATTGAGCCAACGCCGGACATCAGTGGGGGTCCGTCCTCTTTTGCTGCAACATTGAATGGTGCCCGGTCTGTCCAAAGAACAGTCATCCCCAGTCGCTCGAAGAACTCGTTCACACGTTTCTCTAGTTCTGGTATATCATGCGGGGGCATATCCAACTGCTGAACAGATTGCGTGATAGGTTTCTCTCGCAGCAAGTCAACAGGTATCATTAGGTCTGTTTCCAGTATTTTCTCAAGCCGCTCTGCAACATCAGTACTGATATCCATCTCATCTTTTTCGTATGCAAGGATTGCTCTTGCAGAAACCTGAACACAGTCAGCAAGTTCTTCAGTTGTCATCTGTTGTGTAAGTCTTGCTTCTCTGAGTTTTGTGCCATCAATAGCGACGAAACGACCACCTCTCTGAATGAACTCTCTAGGAAGTTGTTTTTCTGCTATCATGCTCTGAAAACTGGGAGGAGCAATTGTGGAAACCCCATATCTCTTGTAGACTACGCCAGCGTCTAACTCTCCTCGTCTTGTCTTCGTTCCAACGACGAGAGGTGTTGCATTGAAGAAATGAGCCACTAATTGAAGGGCTATTGCATCTTCACTGGTGAGTGCATCAATATTCGCAAGCACCTTCACCAAAATGAGCTGTTCATCCTTTCGTGCAACAAGATCAAAGCAACTTGGTCGAACATCGCATTGTGATGAAAGTCTGAACCCAGCATCCTCTAGATGCTTAATTACATCCTGCATTAGCTGGGTTCTTACTTTGGTCAACTTTCTTTACCACTGTTTTCTCTATTCCGAACCTTTTTCAGCGTATCTAAAAGTGAAAATATGTTTCTCTATTGTAGATAATTAGTCAGATTTGAAACCAGGCTTATCTTTTGAGGTTGTGCCGATTCCGATGGTTGTTGTAGATGGTAGTCTTCTTCTTAGTAGTTGGACTTGTGGCCTAGCAAGTTTTTCAACTGGTTTCCATTTTGTAAAATCTTTCCATCCTAGGTCAACATATCCTATAAGTTTGTGGACCATGAATAACTCGGCTTTATTGCCTGCAACGGTATAGATACCTGGACCATAGTCCAACCTTCTTAGGACAACTATTGGAAGTCTGATTTCCCCATGGAATTTCTTAGGCACTTCAAGTGATAGTTCTTCAATCTCTTCTACTTGGAATACTGAAATTTCTCCAATTCGCGTTCGAAAATGTGGTGAATTCATACCGATTAATTCACTCAAAGGTACTCTTGACTCGGGAAGATGGTCGTTGAGTGTGTCAATATCGTGTTCAATCATCTTGTCAATGAATCTGCTCACGTTAGTTCCTCCGTGACACGGCAAACAATGAACCGGTGGTCCTTTTCTAAGGGGCTCAAGTCAATATTTTCCACAATCTGAAGACCAAGATTGTCCAGCATCGCAATCTCTTTGCTATATATCTCATCAAGCTCTGAAACGGAATCAATGCTTCTTGCTTTGATTGCCAACATACCCCATGCTCCAAACGAACAGAATGTCTTGAGATTTTCATAGAGAATTGTGGCTTGATTTGGTTGTGCTACATCTTGATACACCACGTCAATCGGTCCTGCAACTATTGAGGTATATCTCGTTGGATGTCTTGCGTCTTCAACGATTGGTATGATATTATTACGAGATGCTGCAAGATGGACCAACTCTCTTGCGGTTCGTTCTGAGAACTCGACTGCATATACCGTACCATTAAATCCCAAGATGTCAGAGCAATGACTAACCGTCGTTCCAGATGCGGCACCAAGATAGAGCACCTTAGAACCAGGCTGAATTGGCATCTCTGAGAGTCCATTCTTTATTGCTGCTGATAGTTTGGACCTTCGCGGAGACCAAATTCGATATTCATTATTTTCGTGGATGACAATCTTTTCTCCGTAAACACTTAATCCGGGTGCAAGAGATTCTGTACAGAGGGCCATACGATCTTTGTCCTGAATCATGTAGACCCCAGGAAACTTATAGGGTGCCAATGTAGTCATTTTATCGACCTCCACGTTTTCTCTTTGGACGCCCTTTCTTCTCTCGTTTCTTCTGTTGGGGTTTGGGCTTTGGTGGCTTGGGTGGGGGTGGTTCAGGATTTTGTTTTCGAATCTCCTCTACCCTCGAGATGAATTGTTCCCTTAGATTGCTTCTAGCATCTCTGTCAGAGTATGCATCAATTCTTGCTGCAATTGAGAGTTTCCCGGCCAATGATCTTGCTATCTTTCCTCTCTGCCAAAACGGGGCATTGTTAACCTCTGGAACACGATAGATGATGCCATGCTTTGGTGGATCAGTACCGGTCTTCAGACTTCTAAATAGGGCTTTTTCAGCACCAAAAACCTGAATTGTACTAGATGGTTTTCTGGCGAGCTCTTTCAATGAGCCTGCAAGACTGATTAGTCTAGCCCCAATCATTGGTCCTGCAAGTGCTCCAAGATTTGGTGCTACTTCCTCCATCAGGATGGAGATGTATCCCTCAAGCTCGTTTCTCATCTGGTATAGATTACTGACGCTTTTTGCAAGACTAGAAATGACACCAAGATCCGAGTCTTGCAGTTCCGCACCAATGTCACCTGTCAAGGCCTTGAGTACCTGCTCAGTCATCACGTCAGAGAGGGCAACAGTTTCAAGACAGTCTTTGTTGATGTTAGCCTTTCCGGCACAAGCGGTCAGAACCTTGGTAAATATCTCTTGGTCCTCAATCAGTCTGTTTAATGATGGGTGATGTAACGAATACCACTCACGTAGACGCATGACAAGTACATTAATCGATTTGTCTATCTCATCAACGGCGTCTATTGCGTTCTTAATAAGAAGGTCTTTCTCCTCACTTGCAGCACTGACCTTACTTTTTGCTAGTAAGATAGATACCTCTCGTCTGAATGAAGTGATTTCTTCAGGCGATTGTACGATCTTTTGCTCGATTAGGAGTGCATCCTGACGATCTCTAAACCATCTTAGAGCACTGCCTTCTTCTATTCTCACAGTGAAATTCCCCCTCTTCGAGAGAACTCGAGCAAGCAGGGCATCTTCCACAATGATTTCTTTTCCATCTAATCCTTTCAAACTATTTTCAAGTGTGTCAGTCATAGTTTCATCACTGACTGCCATCAAATTATGGGCTGCTGCATTTGCATCGGGATAGTACAAATGTTTCGAAGTCACCTCCCCTTTTTCATCAAGGATAAATATACCGAATACAGTGAGTGAAAGATAGATTGACACCTAAGACCCATCCTATGGAAATCTGAGTGTTTTGAATAGTGGACTCCGGATAAGTTTGTTGTATTGACGCCACTTAGCTTATTACAGACCATTAGTTAGTTCAGTGCAGGGTGTTAGATTGAAGATTCAGGGGTACTGGTTAGCATCTGGAATTCTAGGGGTTACAGCTGCTTCCATGGGCAGGGTGATAGACTCAGGTGCTGATGCTATTGTGACAAAATCAATTGGGTTGACTCCACGAGAAGGCTATCCTGGTCCAGTATTGACCACTTCACATGGAGGACTCGTAAACGCTGTTGGTCTCACTAATCCCGGCATTGACGCTTTTAGGGATGAAATGGAAATCCTGAGAGATAGGAGTGTGCCTATAGTGCTTAGCATCTTTGGAAACTCTGTTGAGGAAATCAAAGAATTAGCAGGGAGAAGTATGCAGTTGAAGCCAGCAGCTATTGAACTTAATCTCTCTTGTCCTCATGCAGAGATTGGGCAGATTGCACAAAGTCCAGATCTGACTCACACATATGTTTCTACTGTCAAAGACGAGGTAAAATGCCAGGTGTTTGCCAAACTAACACCAAATACAGCTGATATTATAGCAGTTGGAAGAGCAGCTGAAGAGGCTGGTGCTGATGCTGTAGTTGCTATAAACACACTCCGAGCAATGAAGATTGATATACATCAGAAACTACCAGTGTTGGGTCACAAGATTGGAGGGTTGTCTGGACCACCAATATTTCCAGTTGCAGTAAGATGTGTCTATGATCTGAGGCAAGCCCTTAGTATTCCAATAATAGGTGTTGGAGGTGTTTCTTCATGGGAGGATGCAATAGAGATGCATCTTGCAGGTGCAAGTGCAATCCAGATTGGAACAGCTCTCATTGAGGGTCTTGATGTGTTCTCAAGAATAAAGGAGGGAGTCACGAAGTATCTCGAAAAATCGCACATTTCAGACATAGCTGAGATTATTGGTGCGGCGTGGAGGGCTGAAACTTGAACATGGACAATCTTGTGGGAAATCCACAATCTGTGAAGGTATCTGAAGTGGTCCATGAAACTTTGAGCGCGCGTACAATTATTTTCAATATCAAGAGACCCAGTTTCACCTTTATGCCCGGTCAATTTCTAATGATATGGATTCCTGAGATTGATGAGATTCCCATGAGCATTTCCTTGTGGGAACCACCCAAAGTGGGAGTCACTGTCCTTCCAATTGGTGAGGCAACTGAGGCACTATCTTCACTTCATCAAAATGATTGGGTTGGTATTAGAGGTCCGTTTGGATCATCATTCACTCTTGATTCAAAGAGTGCATTGGTAGTAGGTGGTGGAGTTGGAATGGCACCTCTTAGACCTCTAGTCTATAGTCTTCTCAGCAATGATGTCAATGTGACCCTGTTGATTGCAGCTAAAACGAGAGATGACCTCATGTTTTTTGCTGAATTCTCACAAGTAAAAAATAGCAGGTTTACATTAAAGACATCTACAGATGATGGTTCAGAGGGGATCAAGGGACTAGCAACTGATGTAGTGAAAGAATTGTTGAAAGAAAGCAAGTATGATACATTGTATACCTGTGGACCTGAGTTGATGATTTATGGTTTCTACAATACAGTAAAAGAAAGTAAGATTTCTTTTCAAGCGTCACTTGAAAGATACATGAAGTGTGGATGCGGTCTTTGTGGGACTTGCGCTCTTGATCCAACAGGATCTTTAGTCTGTGTGGAGGGGCCGATATACACAGGAAAACATCTAACGAAAATATCAGAATTTGGTAAATATCATCGCGATGCTGTCGGTGTAAAGAAGAAGTTTTGAGTCTGAAAAAAGGATCTGATGCAACCGGTTCTTAAAGTGAGTGAGTTATTTTCTAACTCCGACTACTTGGCCTTTCACATATCTCTTAATATAGTTCCTTTTGTTGCGTATTCGAGGAATAGGTGT
>LRSL01000027.1 GCA_001563335.1 Candidatus Thorarchaeota archaeon SMTZ1-45
CGTCGTATCAAAGATAAAACAATTCTAATCTCAATAGGGATGGCAAGTAATGAAATTGGTACGATTCAGCCAATCAATGAGATTGGGAAACTAGCTGCTGAGAGAGGAATAGCATTTCATACAGATGCTGTAGCAGCTGAAGGTCTCGTTCCGATTGATGTGAAAAAAGATAACATCAATCTCATGGCCCTTTCATCGAATGATATCTATGGACCCCGCGGTGTGGGAGTCATGTATATGCAAAAAAGATTCAGAGTCAACCCAATTATTATCGGAGGAGGACAAGAGAAGGGTTTACGGTCTGGAAGTGAAGACATACCTGGAATTGTGGGAATGAGTATTGCAGTAGAAATATTGCAGAAGGAAATGAATACTGAAGTCAAGCGATTCCTAGGTTATCGAGATGGAATGATAAAACAAATCTTAGATGAGGTGCCAGATAGTCACCTCAATGGACATCCAATTGACAGACTCGCGTCCAATGCCCATTTTAGATTTGATGGTATCGAGGGTGAGTCTATTCTGCTCTCATTCAAAGATTTAGGAATCTCGGTGTCGACAGGATCAGCATGCACATCGAAAACGCTTGAGCCATCGCATACACTGATAGCGACTGGACTTTTGCATGAAGAAGCGCATGGTTCGCTTCAACTAACAACAGGCAGATTCAACACAGATGAAGACATTGATATAGTACTTGAAGCCGTGCCAAATGTGGTTTCACGACTAAGAGAACTATCTCCAATTTACAAAACCGAAGCAGGGTGATTGAAAATGAAATCAACCAAATATAGCGAAAAAGTTCTGGATCACTTCCGTAATCCAAGAAATGTAGGAACTCTTGAGGGAGAGGATGTTGCAGTAGGCAAGGTTGGAAATCCAACCTGTGGAGATATTATGGAGGTCTATATTCGTATTGATGGCAATGTCATCACTGATGCTAAATTCAGGACCTTTGGGTGCGGTTCAGCAATCGCCACTACTAGTATGACAACTGAGATGGTCAAGGGAATGACGCTTGATGAGGCAATGAAGTTAACACGTCAAGATGTTGCTGATGAATTGGACGGGTTACCACCAATCAAAATGCACTGCTCAAACCTTGCAGCTGATGCTTTACACGAAGCAATCAAAAGCTATCGTAGAGGCAAAGGTGAAGAAGTTCCTGATGAAGATGAGAAGGTAAAAGATGAGATTAAGTGTCTTGTAGGAAAAGACGAATTTCTCGATAAAGGCGTATATCTCAATGTAGAAGATAGAAATGAGTTCAAAGATCTCAGAACGCTAGTACTCTATTCAGGTGATGAATCAGTAGAAATTGCAATAGAACTTACAGAGGTCACTGATAGAGTCATTCTTCTCACCCCGGATGAAACTGTTGTAATCAATCCAGAACTTGCAGAGAGACTAGCAAGTTCAAGTGTAAAGGTCCTGTATCAATCGAAACTTCTTGAGGTACGTGGAGAGTTTGAGGTAGAGAAGGTACTGATATTAAATATTGATGAAGACGAGGAGTATGAGCTCTTCGTTGATGCAGTTGTAATCATTGAGTAGTAGGTTTAGAACGACAGGTACAAATGAATTCAACAACCTATCGAAAGATGTCATGATAACCATCAGGACGACTACTTCATCTGATATTTCAGTACTGGAGGAATTATACAGGCAGCAAGTGGAAGATCACTCTGAACGTGCCAAGAAATTTGCTGAAGACTTGGTTCTGAGATACAAAACGCTTCTAGCTTTCAATGATGATTTAGTGTGTGGAACCATTTCATGGGAGTCTCGTGGCGGGCTCGATGATGGGATTGTTGAGATAATAGGATTGGGAGTAAATGAAGAGTTCAAACGTCAGGGTATAGCAACAAAGTTAGTTAGCGCCATGATTGAGAGTGCAGTCCAATTCTATTCAAGTAATGGTTATTCATTGAGAGTGATTCTATTGTTCATGGAAAGTACAAATGAAGTTGCACGAGAGTTCTACTTAGCAAACAGATTCAATGAGGTTAGTGTAATACCTTCACTATATCCACATGATGATGCATCTATCTTGATACGACATCTCTGATTCATACTTGGGTGAATTCGTATGTCTAAAGAACCCATCATAGGAACCTTGCAAGAGGGATCCCTCCATTCTAGTCTAAAAGAGCTGTATTTGGATAGAAACGCCAAAGCGGAAGTATTGGTTGATGGATACGTAGTTGATATTGTCAAAGATGGATTGTTAATAGAAATTCAAACAAGTAATTTTGCACAAATCAAGAACAAGTTACTCTCACTCTTTGCAAATCATCCAGTGAGGTTAGTACATCCATTATCCCAGAAAAAATGGATTGTGAAACAGTCACTAGATGGAACAGAACAATTGAGTCGTAGATTATCACCAAAGAAATGCGGTTTTGAAGATATATTCGATGAGCTAGTACGAATTCCTAGTTTAATTTCACATCCAAATTTCTCCCTGGAGTCAATATTAATAGAAGAAGAAGAGATTCGTCGTCAAGATGGGTTGGGAAGTTGGCGTAGGAGAGGTTGGAGTATAGTGGATAGAAGACTGGTCAATGTGATTGATAGGCGCGTGTATGAAAAACCCTCTGACTTTCTCCATTTCATTCCAGACTCACTCGCAAGACCCTTTACTACCTCAGATTTAGTCGAAGCTTTAGGATTTTCAAAACAACTTGCTCAACGTCTTACTTACTGCTTGAGAAAGATGAATGTTCTGAAAAAAGTAGGCAAATCGGGTAATGCAATTCTTCACGAAGTCGTCTGATTTGACCTATTGCTATTTACCTCTCAAGACATTTTGGATATCCTGAATGTATTCACTCCCAGGTGTTTCCCATCGGTTTGTCTTTTCACTGTAAAGATTATACGGATGAGAGTCCATACTCATCTTCGCATCATGGACTGTTTGTAAAAAGCATGATGTTAGATGAGAGCGAAGAACATCCAATCCTTTCAGAAAGCCAGACATGTCTTTGGCATTGAGAGAGAGTTGAATACCAAATCTTGTTCTTGATTCCATTGTTATGGTTGCAGGATATGGTAGTTTATAAAAAGCAGCGAGCGCTGGATTTTCTGGTCGGTCCAGCTCTATGAAACAAATGAGATTAAGTTCATTTTCTGTGGTGCAAACAGTCGATTTGTAGCCCTTGATGATCCCTTCATCTTCCAATCGATGAATCCGTTTATTCACCAATGTTTCTGAAAGACCTAATATTTTTGCTAGTTTCTTCTGTGTTATCTCACCATCATCAAACATATGCTTCAAAATGAGGATATCATATTTGTCAAATTCCGCAATCGACTGCACCTCTTCCAAGCGAATGTCGAATTTCTTCTTTGACCTAAGAATATCTTGAATCTGATCTTTCCACTTACTCCAATCCCAAACCCATCCTAGTGCTGAGTTGAAATAGCTATAATCTGCAGACTTGTAATTAAAATCAGTGATGTCAAAGATGAAGAAGTCTGAAACCAGATCAGTCTTCTGCATTTCTTCAAGAATCCGATGCGTTATCCTTGGAGAAGAGAGTGAATACAGTGAAAATGCGAGATAGCCATTGTAAGTCCCATAAGTTGGGCTGTTGAAATATATAGTATCAATCGCATGAAAAACATCAGGAAGGAACTTAATGCCTTTGGGGGTGGCATCCACAAGAAAAATATTCTCACCGAGACCCAATTTGCGTTCCAAGGTTAAAACACTGGTAGGACCCACAACACCAGTTTCTCTGAGCCTTTTCAAACGATATCTGACAGTCCTTGCGGGTATATTCAATAGATCACTTACTTCTTCGGTTGAAACCTTAGGACCAAGCTTATCTATGGCGCCGATAATTTCTACATCCTTCGGGTCTATTCGCGACGTTGAAATTCACCTTGCTATACTAATTGCGCTATTATACAATTAAGGTTCGTTTCTGAGCAATTGCATTATTACGTCATTGGCAATCTTTATATAAAAACACTTGCCATAAAATCATCAGTACATGATATATTGGCAACATTTAGAGAGTAAATGGCCATTTCATGTATTTGGATTATACGTGGTTAGAATGAGCGCACCAATCAACCTGACGAAGAGCACATTGATAGTACTCGATAAGTTAGATAAAGAAGGACCAATGTCTCCACAGGACTTAGCATAATCAAGAGCGGGTCATGGAACTCCGACGAAACGCTGAGATCTGGCGCTCCATGGCTCATATTCACGTCATCAGATAATCAACTGCAAATTTGGCCATTGTGATTCAATTAACAAGATAGTAGCTTTTCAAACCTCAGAAAAGTCAGTATTGATAGAAAAGCAATTCTTCAGTACAGCATGCATGACCACACCTCGAGCATCATCCGTATCAGGGAGACCACTTATGAGCTCCTCACAGATTCGAATTGTTGGGAGTCCAAGGGGGGCTGGAATTTCACATCCATCATCAATATCACTCATTACATCCACTTGACGGATCACTGATGGTGAAAGGCCAAAGTCAGAAATGACGTTATACATGAGTTCCAGAGCGGCATTGCAAAGAACGCATTGTTCACTAGAGTAGATAATGATGCAGCTGCATCTTCCACACTCCGTCTTCTTAGTTTCACGTCGTTGTTGTGTTGTTGTGTTGTATGCTACTGTCATCTCCAATCAGACGAAAATTAGCAAAATCTGAATATAACCAGTCTGAGTAAAATCACCATGTGTAGAATGCGTCAAAACGCCTGATAGCTTGATTCTAGAGGGTTGTGCTTTTCTATTCAGAAAAAAAATGCTTTTCATAATCACGTAGACGGTCGGCACTGAAATGTCTAAAACGAACGTCTTAACAATTGGCCATGATGTGGAGATAATACCAAGATATTACATTGCATCAAGGCTATACATCAAGTCATCCAAGAGATCTTCAGGGTCTTCGATTCCTATTGACAATCGTACTGTAGAGCTGGATATGTCCATCTCATTGAGGGCTCGCTCGTCAATACCATAGTGTGTCGATAATGCGGGAATACTTGCCAAGCTCTCAACCCCACCAAGTGAGACAGCATTTAGGAAGACTTCGAGTGAGTCCACAAACTTGCTTGTGCCAGCCAAATCAGACTCAAGTTCAATAGAGAGCATGCCTCCAAATCCGGACATCTGTTTTCGTGCAATATCATGATGCGGATGACTTGAGAGACCTGGATAGTGAACTTTTCTGATTCGCGGGTTTCGGGACAACTTTTCAGCAAGATAACTTGCATTCGAATTGTGTTTCTCCATCCTAACACCAAGAGTTTTGATACCTCGATCTAAAAGGAAGGAGGCAAATGGGTCCATAGTTCCCCCAAGAAGCTTCGCAGCTCCTCGCACATCAGCCATCAAATCTTTTGGACCCGAGATAGTCCCAGCGATTATGTCACTGTGACCACCAAGATATTTCGTTGCGCTATGCATAACTAGGTCCACACCCAATTCATGAGGTTTCTGATTGATAGGTGAACCAAAGGTGCTGTCAATCATGCTAATGGTCCCTTTAGCACGCGCTGCGTCAGCTACTTTTTTGATATCGACAATCTTCAAGGTTGGATTGGTTGGGGTTTCGAAGAAGCAGAGTTTGTAGGCTGTTCCAGAATCTAAGAGTCGATTAGCTAGTTCATCAGTATCGACATAATCAACCTCGATGCAACTTTGTGAGAGTATCTTATTGAAGAGATGAACAGTTCCACCATAAATCGAGTCACTAGAGAGGATTGTTTCCCCATTTTTTACTAAACCGATTATTGCTGAAGAAATGGCAGCCATCCCTGAGGCTAGAACATGAGTGTCTTCAGTACCTTCAAGAGCATTCATTTTTTCCTCCACATTCTTTGTAGTGGGATTGCTCCAACGTGTGTAGACATCCTTTCCTGTCTTCCCTTGCACCGAATCAAGCATCTGCTGCTGGTCTTCAAATACAAAGGTGGAAGTCTGCATTATTGGCACCACTGCTGGTCCAGACGTCTGTGTGTGTTCACCTTGAACACAAAGAGTGGATGGTTTTCTCTTTCTAGTGGTCATTGTTTACACCCCAAAATGATACAATAGAATATAGATTGGCATATCACTCGAGATTTATAGATGAACGTAAACTGGCAAAGAATATTGATTTTAATATGGTTCTTCTGGAATAACTAGACCTATGATAATGTACCCCAGAATTCCGATGACTGTGAGTGTGAATAGAAACATGAGAACTCGGACAAGAGTTGGATCCATATTGTAATGCTTAGCTATCCCACCGCACACACCCAAGATAATTCTGTCATCCCTAGAACGGTATAATCCCGAACTCCTTACACCAGGATAATCATCAGGTGTTGGAATCTCAGCCATTATGACACCGGATTCTTTACAATATCAGCGATTTTAAACATTTATAGCTACATTGGATTAAGAGGATAAGTAGAGTAAATTTCTCAAATCCTTAGATCATTTTGCATCGTGGTGACTATGCGAGGGATTCTCTAGTTTGCTATACCTATAGACCGTCTTGGTAAACATACTGCAACCGCACGAAACACAATTTCTACTTCTTTCTTCGTGTCCTTGTCGATTATGGCCACAGATACACTCATCCAAAGCTCGCAAGTCTATTGTTGATTGAATAGTATATTCTGTCATTTGCATTCAAATTGATGAGAATAATTAACTATATTAAATTGCAGTTGGTGGCAATCTAGCCATGCATTTATTGACATCTTTTAGTGAATCATTCATCATCAAGTGACCGCCAGGCAAGATATGTACCTACAGTTTCTAGAGGGTGCCATGGTTCAGCGAGTTTCTCAACCTCTTTCTGTGTGGGTATCTTTGCAAGTCTATAGAGTTTCATGACACCTTTCCTCACACCTAGGTCTCCGGAAGACAAGACATCCAAACGTCCTAAAGAGAATATCAGATACATATGGACTGTCCACTCTCCCACACCTTTGATTTGAGTAAAAAGTTGAGTTATCTCCTTTGAAGGGAGATTTGAGAGTGATTCAATTGTACGATATTTCCAGAGGAATCCTCCCTTTCCAAATGCTTCAGCCACGTTATGTATGTAAGATGCTTTTTGTCTAGATAGCCCAACACTACGAAGTTCTTCAATCGTTTTGGACAGAACTCTACTTGGAGTGAGTTTGCCAACAAGTCCAATAAATCGGTCATGGATGGTTCGTGCTGCTGGATATGCAAGTTGTTGATACATGATTGATCTTATGAGCATATCAAAGGGCGGATTGAACGTTGGTTCAAGCTTCATCTTTGCCTTCCTTAATGGAGCTTCAAGCTCGGGCACTTGTTTTGCGAATTTATCGAGTGTTTGCTTTCTGAATATGTTTGGCATAGTGAAACGCAGTTGTGGTATTATTGTATTAACTGTGCTCATTCAAACATTTTTACTTTGAAATTTAGAATCTCATTATAATTTGCTTAGAACATAACCATAATATTGGTTATCCAATATTTCGTTGTCTGACAATGACCGAATCAAATTATCCATCTATTGACGAGATAATCTCGCTCGTTGCTGAGCTCGTACCGGATGTTCCTATACCTAGTGATCTTTTTGCTGAGATAAAGGCCAAAGACAGGATCTTGTGGTTGGAGGGCTGGTGTGATGGGTGCATTGCCAGAGAAGGATTTCCAAAAAAGGGACAGGGAATGCTTCAAGAGAAGCTGGACTATATTGCTAAAGTGACACCAAGATTCCTTCAAAGCAGGGCTGAGGAAAAAGGCATGGTAGTTCGCTGGTCTGGATTCATTCCCTTGAAGGATAAAGAACACCTGTACGGTGTTTCCTGGGGTATTTTCTCGTAGAGATTCTAGTAGATACAATAATTGATCTAGTTGTAATCCCCAGCGTTGATATCTAAGACTATCAAAAAAATACATGTTTGTGCATAATTAATTACACCTCCTTCGTGCACTCGCACGCTAATGGTAGCTTTAAGACAAAGCTATGCTCTGCCTCATAATTACGAAAAACGAGTCTGTGGTTTCATCAACTTTCATAGAATTTGTTCGACCGATTCAGGTCAATCCACACAGTACCACCTTCTTCATATGATAAGCATCATGAATTATGGAGGAGTAATAATGAAAAAACAAGAGAACAGACTGAGAATGAAGCCAGAATCATCAGTGATAGCTGCTCTGATCTTCTCTAGTATGTTCTTTTTGTTGCCATTACATCAGGTAGAGGCTAACACAAATCCCTCCATCCCAAATCCGAATACGATGGTCTACACCACCAATGAGGGTTATTTGCACACACTTGATCCAGCATTGGTGTGGGATTCTATGGTTCTATCTAACTGTTATGACACTTTGGTGTCCTACGATAGAGAGAGAGTGGATAGGTTTCGACCATTACTCGTGACAGAGGTTCCTAGTCTGGAGAATAGAAGAATCAGTGCTGATGGTCTGACTTACTGTTTCACAATCAGGAGCGACTCGCCTTTGACGCCTGAGGATGTTGAATACTCCTTTGAGAGAGTTATGGTACGAGGAGGCCGATGGAGTATGGCGGCATTGCTAAGAGAACGTCTACTAGGGGAAAACTCAGAAAGTTGGAATGGATCTCCACCCTACAGTTTTGAAGACCTCCCCTATAGTTTTAAGGACATAGACAATGCAGTCGAAGTTGAGGGCAATGATGTTGTGTTTCATCTTGCAGAGATATATCCTCCATTCATGCATATTCTGGTGTCGAGCTGTTCTTCCATAGTCAGCAAAGCATGGTGTGTCGAGCATGACGACTGGCCAGGGACAGAAGAAACATGGGTAGACTATATCGATCGGGAAGACTCTCCACTTGATAGTGAAACCCAAGGGTATGGACCGTTCATTCTTGAGAGCATGGCAGACTGGAGTATCGAGCTTGTCAGAAACGAAGATTACTGGAGAGGACCAGCTAGACTGGAGAGAGTCGTATTCAGATTCTCTGACAATTGGGAGATAAGGAAACAGATGTTCTTGGAGGAGGGGCAGTACTGGGAGCTGTTGGGTACAGCAGATATCTGTTGGGTAATGGATGGGAACTACTCGGAGCTTGAGGGTGTCGAAGGAATACGGGTCTATACGAAACTGCCAACACTGGAGTACCTTACACTGAGCTTCAACTTTGCGATTGAAGAAGACAGCCCCTACATAGGGAGTGGTGATTTAGACGGAAATGGTGTCCCGCCAGACTTCTTCAGCGACATTGACACTAGAAAGGCCTTTGCATATTCGATCGACTATGATACCATCATCAATAAGATCTATGCGGGTGAAGCAATGCAACCAGTCAGTCCTGTGATAGAAGGACTTTCCTTCCACAATCCAGATCAAGAATGCTACACTTACGACCTTGACAGAGCCCGACAGCATTTCCAGCAGGCTTGGGGCGGCGAGGTGTGGAATAAGGGATTCAATCTCACGCTAGTCTTTAAAGGCTTTTCACCAACGGGGGGGGTTGAAACAAACCCACGTAATTTCATGATTGTAGAAACACTCAAGAACAGTATTGAATCGATAAACACAAACTTCCATGTGAACATACAACCCCTATATTGGTGGTATAGGAATTTGATTGCGCTCTCTATCGAGGGCGAAAGACTCGAAACTGATCCGGGACTAATATATTTCCCTCATCAGGGATATGTTGACACTAGTTACGATAGTCTAATTGAGGCGGGGATGAATACTGTTGACTCTGCAGAGAGGCAGGCTATTTACTATGAGCTTCAGAGGATCTATCATGAGGACGTCTTAGGCATTCCACTTGTCCAGCCGCTCACTCGTCACTATCAGCGCGACTGGGTCTGGGGATGGTATTACAACCCAGCTGCTGGAATGAACTTCTATGAGATGTTGAAGGGTACATACATGGACGCAGCGAGGAACATTATTGCGCATGTTGAGAATCTTGTCAATAATGGTATCATGCTATCTGATGCGGGGGATTCTTTGACCTATAAACTAGGGAGTTCCATTTACCTCATGGACATGGGCGATCTATTAGGAGCCGCTCAACAGCTGAACGTCTTCATTGAGCAAGTTAGTGCTTTGGATTTACCAGTTAGTAATGGAGATGAGCTCATTGCTCTGGCACAAGAAATCTTAGAGGTTCTTTCCAAGACCCCAGTGAGCATCTTGATGGCTCGAGCCTTTTCTCTCTCTGTATTTGTATTAGCAACCGGACTGTTTATTGCAACTATAGCCTTGCTAATGGACAGAAGAAAGGAGAGAAAATGGAAGAAACTAATTCAGGTGAAACAACCTGAAAATACTGTTGATATCCCGGATGTCCGTGTATCGATCACATATACGCTTCTCTCTCGACTCAGAGAGTCAAGGTGGAACATTTTCAGAAGGAAGACAGAGTCAGACTGAAATTAGTGTTCATTTCTAATTCTGAGAATTCCAAGTACCTTGCTGGCAAACACCTAACTTATGAGTGAACATTATCCAGAAGCGGAAAGTCCCACGCCCAGTGATTTCCCTCATCAGATACTAGTATACCTTGCAGGTTGCATTCCATCGAACTCATACATCATGGTCTTTCTACTCATAATTGCATTAGTCGCTTGTCACACTATCGAGATTGTGAAGACTTTGTGTGATACCTCTCATGTTACCTCTGAGTATCAGTCAAGCAATCAGATATGACCAGTAAATGGGAGAGGTCAGGATGCAAGAGTGGGTAGGTTATCAAATCAAGGGATTAAACTGTCTTCACTTGATGATTTCGAGTGAATGTAGTGTATAGTGAGCACCTGTCTCTATCAAGGAATTCCTGTTGCTTCACAGGATTGAAACTCGTGAGCGTTTGTTGATATTTGCTGACGAGGGATTTCTTATATTCAAGGTTTCTTCTTTAGAAAAACAATAACAATAGCTAGTACTATTGCAGCTCCTATTCCTGTGCCTAGACCAAAAGCTAGGAGTGAATCCATTTCCTCAACAACTGTAGTAGTAGACGTCGATGTAGTTGTTGTAATAATCGGAACTTCAAGAACCGTGACAACAAACGTAGCAGAACAGGAATTATCAAAAAGATCATACGCGGTAATGTTCAGACCATATAACGCTGGTTCCAAAACTGAATTATTTGTAATCCGAACAGTACTACCCAAATCATAGTAAGTAGCATTCAGTGAGAAGTGTTCAGTATCATTGATAGTCCAGCGGGAGATGCCTGAACGGTCAAGAGCTTGAATCAGTAGATTTACTCCAACACCATAATCAATCGTGAGATCCATTGGTGTGACGACCCAGCTTGGAGCAGTGGTATCGAGAGTTAGCACTACATCCACTTCAAATCTGGCGAGAATGCTAAAACCGTAAAGGTTGGTTACTGCAACTTGTATTTCGTAGTCGCCTGGAGAGAGAGTTCCAATCGATTCTAAAACTCCTTGGCTATCGATTGTGAACTGAGCTGTCCAAGAGTCCCATATCACAGACCAGAAGATTGGTGCTGGTGCTGTAGCATTGAGGTCATAGATAAAGTGTGTACCAAACTCGATAGTCTGATCTTTGGGAATTTCAATCCACCTAGGTCGTGTTGGTGCGAACATCAATGGATGATTATCAATGATGATCCCGGAAGTATACGCGGTATCACCAAAACCATCCTCATCAGCATCAGAGCCTAAGTAATCCGACCAGTAGTTATAATCGAAGTTATTGTTCCCAGATCCATCAAAGGCAGAACCAATTAGGTTATTGTCAAAAATATTCCATTGGAAAACATTTTCAAAATTATCGACAGGTCTGATATAGAGACCATACTCTCCGTTTCCACTGCAAATGTTGCCAGTTAAATTGTTGAGATTTGAACT
>LRSL01000028.1 GCA_001563335.1 Candidatus Thorarchaeota archaeon SMTZ1-45
CCACCGAAATCGACATCTACATTGTATCTGAAGAGGTTATGTCAAATCCTTGGCTAGCCATAGACTATCAGTCCACTAATGGTGCGTTCTCAGTAATTGTAGTTGCAGATGACGAAGTGGGTGAAGACATTTATGAAGTTCGTGTAGTTAGAGATGGGCAGGCAGAAGATGACATCAACTTATTGCACTCAGCACACACACGCACCTATATCGCAGATTCTATTTCGACTTCGATATCCCTTGACTCTGAATTAAGCACAAATGAATCTCTGATTTTTTATCTAGAACTAGTCTATATGTTTGACGACACACCTGTCAATGAGTACACAGCTGTTATTTCTAAGAATGGACAGAATTGGCGCACGGTTAGCTCTGGTGCTTTCACCGACAGTCGTAATGAATCTGTCACCAATACTTATAGTGTCGTTTCAGTTAATGCATCGCTGCATGGGATCACTTCTATCTACGTTCCAACCAGCTTTGTAGTTAGTAGTGGTGGCGCCTCTTCTACCTCGAACCCTAGCTCAATACCGCAAACAGAAGACCTCGTGTATCTCATCAGAGTTGCTGATTATTTCATGCAATGGCTTGATTCTTTGTTGCTGAGTATCAATACCAATATCATTAGTAATATAATGGATGCGATTCATGTACTCGCAGAATATCAAAACGTAATGAGTCCCGGGCTGATAATGATCGGGGCAGTTTCATCTCTCCCACTTATCCTCGGAGGCCGGTGGATACATCGTAGAGATAAAAGAACCCTCGACCGAAGAACGAGAGCTATCTTTCAAGAACGAGGAGGATTAGAAGTCTATTCCTTGGTCAATGCCGGAAATGCCAAAGAGGGGGTATATATGGTAGTTGGAGGTGTCGAGATGCCTTGCCTCTTGCTAGAGGACTATAATGGCACAGTTTCGGAACGCTTCAAATCATTTGTGGCTTCTGGAGAAAGACCAACAAGACTCCTTGTACTTCATAGTGAGTTCTTATTAAACAAAGAGGATAAGTTGACCGTATATGGCTTGATAGTGCCTCCTCGGTTGGGCATTTAGGGCTTATTGCATAATATGTCGTAAGCACTTTTTGACTCTAAATGAAATATGAAGTGAGTAGTTGCACTTCTGAAAGGAAGATTTGCATGTATCGAGCATATAACTAGAATCGACTAGCATAGGATGACTTAGCAGCGATCTCCCTCTCAACCAATCCGATTGTAATTTCAATATGCAAAAGAAGTGCCTGCTTTAATTGCACTCCAGATTGGTTTGTTTCTTTTGCTAGCAAGTCCTTACCGAAGGCTTCACAATACATCTCATGTGTGTCTGTTAATTGATTTCTTATAGCTTTGAGCATAACATTATCCATGGTAGGAATTTGATATCTAAGACTTCTCAGCCACTCAAGACTTGCAAGTATCTCTTTTTGCATCCGAGACTGCAATTTTACTTCATCAATAGACAAGAGTCCCTTTGGTCCTAATGCTTTTTCAAGTTCAACAATCCGTTTCCTGGTTTTCCTGATGTAGAGAGCTTCAATTGCCACTAGAAAGACAAGTACTCCGATAGTTGCAATCTGGAGGTATATCTCTTCCAACTAGATTCCTCCCACGTCGACAGCCTTGATGGATGACACCTTTACGTCGAAAGGAGAATTTATCTGAACAGATATGGATGATATAGAATCCCCTCATTTATCAAACCTATGTTTACTATGAATTGTCCACAGATGTTCTTTACTCTCACCAGTCATCTGTCATCCTTGCGTTATTCTGCCGTGAAACTGACTTATTGAAGCTTTAGATTAGCTGTTTTAAATTTACGACAATCCCTTTGTACGGAAGAATGATAGCAAAGACATCTTATAACTCTGCAAGCTGAATAAAAGTTCGAGTACGAGAGGGGTAAAAATCTAGCAGCAATGAGGTTATCCGCCCAAGTTGTATGTAAATGAAATTTGCATCACTTGGTATCTACAGAAAAAGCCTATTTTGAAGTCAGGCAGATAAAAGAAAAGAATGGAATCTAGGTCCAAACTCTTCTATGAGTAAGTTGCTGAAGCTCTATTGAGTTCTCGGACAGGACTGGAATCAGAACTGCTGTAAAAGAATGTCAAAGGATAGTTGGGCGGGTGTAGACATTACCTTGGTGTCGACAAGAGATAGGAACCGTATAACCTCATCAGACTCAAGAGTGAAAAGACAATCAGCTCTTGTGGGAGAGGAGATTCTAAATAGCCTCAGAGTCGTTGATGGGATGAGTTATATTTCATACCCGAGCGCTGGGACATGGAGAGTTGACACTCTGTCCTTTCAAGAGAGCAAAATGACTGAATTGATTCTCAAACGTCCTGAAACTTCTGTATTCCCCATCTTTGCGAGATTCTGCAATGACAATCTAACAGGTGAAGCAATCTGTGAATTATTGGATGGCACTCCAGCAATCACTGTTGAGAACCAGACACTCAAGTTTGGATTTGATCCTTTTGCAATGTATATCGCATCTATGTATGATGGATTTCGAAGCAATAGAATTAGTGCGCTTAAGCAGTCAGCACTTATGATGTACTGGCGTATGCCGCCGGTTTTGAGGAAAGGATTGAGCCAGTTTTCGAGGCGCTATGAAACATCTCATGTGCGTGGTCTGAAAGATATTGGAATACTTGGAATATGCAATAATGTGATAGTGCACCTAATAGAGCAGCATATGCTTGAAATTGGATTATTGAAAAGACATGGGGAGTCATCTTTTGCTGTTATCACACATGACATTGACACAGATTTCTGTCAGAAAGAAGGCAGGGAGAGAATAGCATCGATAGAGAAAAAGGAGAATGTTAAAGCGACATGGTTTTTCGTACCTAGGTCTGTTCAATATTTTGTGGATAGGAAAGGAGTACAGAGCTTAGCAGACGAAGGACATGAGATTGGAATGCATGGCTATTCTCATGATGGGACACTTGCACTTTATAATGCCAACAAACTTGCTAAGCAGCTAAGACAGGGTAAAAAGATCTTGGAGTCTACTGGAACTGATGTGCAGTCTTTCAGGAGTCCATATATCCTTCGGTCGTCAATCCTTCTTCCAACTTTAGTAAACGAGGGTTTCAGGGTCGATTCAAGTTATACAGATGTGCAAACGATTGGATTGACTGGCGGACTCAAGGGCCTGTCCTATAATAGACCCTTTAGACCATTGATTCGTGAAAACAGATCATCCTCTACGTTCCTGCCAATCTGGGAAGTGCCTGTCACATACCCTCAAGATGTTCATCTCATAGAGAGCTTCCGAGCTACAAATGAGCAGCTGTTTCAGGTTTGGAAGTACAAAGCAGACTTTTGTAGAGACTTTGGAGGTACATTGGTCCTTTTGACTCATCCAGTTCACATAGTCAAACGAATAGAAGCCTTCCAAAAAATCCTCAAGTACCTAAGGACAAAGGGATTCCAATTCGTCACTCTGAAGGATTTATCACAATCTATGGGTATGTAATATGACCAAAGTTAGGAAGATGACAAATAGAACTCATTTAACAGACTTCATCTATTTGAAACATGGACGGTTTGAGAGATCATAGACCTCAAGGAAATATTAGGACAATCAGAAAATTCTAATTTTTGGTAGAGATCGGAACGAAAATAGGGTATTTATAAAGATAGGTGAGAATGCTTCGATTTTTCAGAAATTTTTTCTTTTTTTGATTTAAGTTTTCCATTTAGTGCAGTCGTTATTATGAAATTAGTGTCGATTTTTTGAAGATCATGACTTTAATTGAGATATGCTTTCTATTTTAGACACGAAGAATTTTCCGAGAATCCTTTATTTAAAGCTATGACTGCCTTTTTTGCGCAAGGTGAACTCGTAAATCGGAGAGAGTGAACCGCCAGAGCGCGGATAACGCGTGGATGGGATGCGACTAAGAGGAGAAACAGCGACAGTCTTAGTGAGTCTGAGATATCACTATAAATAGCATAGGCGGCAAATATTCGCATCTCTTGCGAATCACAAAGGTGATTCCTGAGATGTACAGAGGGATGAAAGTAGCAGCAGTGGTGCCAGCACGCAACGAAGAACGTCTAATTGGAAAGACTATCTGGCCAGTACCTGAAACAGTGGATGCAATATATGTTGTTGATGACGGGAGTAAAGATAAAACAACAGAGATAGTTCAACACTATGCAAAGTTTGATGATAGGATCCATCTCATAAAACATCGTACAAATCAGGGAGTGGGAGCTGCCATTATTACAGGTTATCATCAAGCCTACAAGGATGGATACGACATTTTTGTAGTAGTAGGTGGTGATGCCCAAATGGATTGGTTGGATCTTGAGAATATGCTCAAACCTATCGCTGATGGGAAAGCAGACTACACAAAAGGGAATCGATTCATCTATGGGCGTTCAAGCAACTCACCAGGGAATGCTTGGCGCGAGATGCCAGTCAGACGACTGTTTGGTAATGTCACTCTCTCCATCTTGACAAAATTTGCTTCTGGGTACTACCACATAAACGACTCGCAGATGGGTTATACATCAATGCACAGGAGAATTTTCCCGCATATAAACTGGTTCAAAGCCAGGAAAGGCTATGGATACCCTGCCGAGTGGCTGATTAGGTTTCACTCACATGGTGTTCGCGTCGCTGATGTACCAGTGCGTGCAATATATTTGCACAATGAGAGACAGACGCAAATTCGCGTAAGGAAATTTGTATTCTACATGCTGGGTATTATCGTCAAAGGAGGTCTAGAAAGGATTAATCGAGAGTATCTATTGGGAAAAGTGGCTCTCCCAGAGATTTCATTGCCAACCATATCCATCGGAATTGGGAGTTTCTTCAGACACTTAAGCCTCAGAATTGGAAATATCAGAGTTCTTAATCGACTCTCAGGAGTCGTTCGTTTCACGAGCCATTTCAATAGAGCTAGATCATTACCCAAGATACTCACACAGAGAATAAGCATAGGAGGAAAACTAAATCCGAACCAAGAAGCACCATCACTCGATATGTATGGTAGTCAGGTCAAGAGCAATCCAATCCAGTTCGAAATTGGAGCAAAAGCTAATAGGATTTTGAAGCAGGCTTCACGAGTCGTTTTCGACAGTCCTCTTCCAGGAGGACTATCAAGCAATTCATTTGAAGATCTCAGAGTTCGTCTTGAGAACGTTGGAAAGACAATTATGACACATTTTGCAAAGCAAGATACGAATCAGAATTCTTAGTGATTGCGTAGCT
The DNA here is from genome assembly GCA_001563335.1 of Candidatus Thorarchaeota archaeon SMTZ1-45. GTDB lineage: Archaea > Asgardarchaeota > Thorarchaeia > Thorarchaeales > Thorarchaeaceae > SMTZ1-45. Next base: position 5,238 of record LRSL01000028.1, read on the forward strand.
GCTGTAAGTTATTGCAATATGTTCAGAGCCTTTAATACACCGAATGGCATAGTAGGAGTAGATTTGTGAGTCGTGACTCTCAAAAGCACTGGTCAAAGCTTATCAGAGTCTATCTTTTGAATTAACCGCCATACAAATTCTTCCGTTCTTTGTACAACATTCCAGTCGACATTCTCGAATACATCGCTGGGTTGATGCCAGTCTGGAATAACACCAGCTGGAGTATAGTTTACAAATGTCAGACAACGCAGACCTGCTTTATTGCCAATAGCACCATCAGTATAGGCGGCTTTCATCTCACGACTGAATGCTCCAAGGTCAGGATTCTCAGCCGCGATTTTGTCTGCTATCTTTAGGAGCTGTGGGTCACTCTCGAATGGGAAAATCAGAGTTTCCTTTTTAAGATAACAAGGACCAGCACCTTTTCCTCCGAGATTGTCAAGAGTAAGGAAAATCGCTCCCTCGACCTCGTGAATATGCTTTTTTATCCATGCATCAGCCCCGTAAGCACCTACTTCTTCACAGCCCGAGCCAACTGCCCATATGTCAGTATTTTGTAATGGTGCCTTCAGGACACGTTCTACGAGACCTATCACAATCGCAGCACCTGTGGCATTGTCATTTGCTCCTGCTGTATAGTCGGTCATGTCTGCGAAGCTAGCCATCAGGAAGAGGAATACGACGGGGATAATGAAGACCAAGGAAAGTAATGGAATTATTATCCATTCAAAGAATATGTCTGCAATGAATAGTATCAGTAGGAGTATCACACTGGCAAAGGTGGTGGTGGTGAGTGACCTGAAGAACGCAACCCATCGCTGTGACTTGTAGGCAATTGGCATTCTGTGAGTATCAAGATGGCCAATTAAGATGACTGTTTCCTTTGAAAGACCTTCTGATGGAATCTTCACACTGACATTCTGACTATCACCCTTTGGTAATATCAATCGAAAGGGATTCTGTTTGAACATGAGTTCGAGAACAAGTGATGATAGCGCAAAAACAGAGATCAAGATGGCAAATAGGAGACCATAGAATCCTCCAACAAGATAGAGCACCTCTCCGACCAGTATCAAACCGGTTCCTAAAGCAAAAGGAAGCCAAGCAGATTTTGCACTTCGAAATGGTTCAATAATTGGTGATAATCCAAGGTTGCTGTAGACGTTTGCCACATAAGCTGCAGCTTGTTTCTCTCCAAGGGTGGTTGATCCTCTTGGACCAATCGTTACTGAGAGATACTTCACATGTTTCTTGATCGTTTCAATCTCAGACATCATGATTCCTCCAGTTCAGGTCCTATATGCAACAACACTTCTGATGTAAATAGATACCGACCTTGATGACTATAAGCTATAGGAGATTAACCAAGTATCTTAATGGACAATATGTGCTTTAGGAGAGGCTTCTTTTTTCAATGGAGATGTTATATGAGTTCAGTATCCTGTATTGCATAAGATGCCGCAAAATATTCTGGTATGGCATCTACACCAAATTTCTCCGAAGGAGCTTCTTTGAGGAACCCTTGTACACTCAGAAAAGATAATCTATTGACTCATTCAAGACCTTCGTAGAACTCGTCAAACTCTATCCAGTCTTCAACTGGAACCTTTTCTTCGTTACCACAGAGAGGCCAAGCGGTTCCACAGGAGGGACAATGATAGACGAGACCTGCATAATACCCCATCATGCCTGACTTTGAGCGAATCATTGCAGACTCAAGATTGCCATCAGAACCACAGACAGGACACGCTTCAGCTCGTTCTGGCATTATTGGCCGCTGTCTTACCGTCTCTTGAATCTCTCTCATATGCGCATTCATTCTACAAGCCGCCTACTAAGACAATCTCACTTACTGAAGAATTTTTTCATCCGGAGGGATTCATATGAGCTAGGAAAATTGAACCTTGTAATTCTACTAAATTGTGAAAATAGTTCTTTGAAATCTTCGCCAACTAGTTCGTGCAAATGTCGATGACTTGATTTCAGCAATTCTGTATCGATTGCGTCCCTTTTGACAGAAAGAGAAATACACTAGTAACGCAAGTTACTTCGTTTGTACATCCTAAAACAACACATTCACTGACAAGTCTACTGAGGTGTAATTAATGGTCTATATAGGTGCGAAAGGAAAGGAGGAACTCATCGAACTCTTCGCAAGTCATGTATCATCAGGCAAAGCGCAGTTCTATCAGATGGTCGATCTCAACTTCGTCTTGGGAAAAAGAGAAGGACCGTGGATGTGGGATGTGTCTGGAAACCGGAGGCTTCTCAATTGCCACTGCAATGGAGGAGTCTTCAACTTGGGACATCGCCATCCTGAGATTCTGAAGGTAATGAGGGAGGCTCTTGATGAATTGGATATTGGGAATCATCACTTGATGAGTGAGCAGCGTGCTATCCTTGGTGAGAAACTAGCAGAGAAAACACCCCCTGAGATAACACGGACTGTCTTTGGAGTTGGAGGGGGCGAAGCTGTTGACTTTGCAATAAAACTGGCACGAGGACATACAAAGAAACACAAGA
>LRSL01000029.1 GCA_001563335.1 Candidatus Thorarchaeota archaeon SMTZ1-45
ACCAGAAACTGATCCTCTTGGTACAGAGAATGTGCTTGTAGTAGGAACTGGCCCACTTACTGGATCTCTGTTCTCACCCTCGGGACGGATGATGTTCGCCGCGAAAGGTCCACTCACTGGAGTGTGGGCGGAGAGTCACGTTGGTGGATTCCTGGGTGCAGAAATCAAATATTCAGGGTTCGATTTTGTGATCTTTAATGGACGTTCAGAGAAACCGGTTTATCTATCACTTCGAGATGGTACTGCTGAGCTTCTTGTTGCATCTCACCTTTGGGGCAAAGAAACCAATGTGACGACCCAGATGATACGAGAGGACCATAAGGACCCTACCTTGAAGACTGGGGTCATAGGTCCTGCTGGTGAGAATGGAGTACTGTACGGTTCTATCATCGTAGACTTTTATCGCGCTGCTGGAAGAGCTGGACTGGGAACAGTTCTAGGGTCCAAGAATGTCAAGGGGATTGCAGCAAGTGGAGCACAGGGTCTGGAGGTCCATGATATGGACAAGTACCTTGAGGCCAATGACATTGAGATGAAGAGGATAAAAGATCCCATCTGGGCTGAGTCCCTTTCATCATTAAGAAAGTATGGTACTACTGACCTTGTAGCGATAATCAACGAGATTGGTCGATTACCAACAAAGAATCACTGGACTGGATTCTATGAAAATGCTGATGACATTGGTCCAGAGATCATTGCTGAGAAGTACAGAATAGCACAGGAAGCCTGTCATGGATGTGCGGTTGGTTGCAAGTACATCATTCGTGTCAATGAGGGTAAGTACTCGACAGGACCTATAGGTGGTCCAGAGTATGAAACAATCATGGCCTTCGGTTCGAATTGCCTCAATAACGATATTGAGTCCGTATTTTATCTGGGCAAGAGATGCGACCTACTTGGTATGGATACTATAAGCTGTGGCAAGACTATCAGCTTTGCTATGGACCTCTTTGAGCACGGGCTTATCACAGCCAATTATGCAGATGGTCTAGACTTAGGCTGGGGTAATGCAGAATCACAGGCTGTGCTTGTGGAGAAAATTGCTAAACGTGAAGGATTCGGAGACCTTCTTTCCAAAGGTGTGAGAAAAGCCGCTGAGCTGATTGGAGGAGAGGCCTGGAGGTATGCTGTGCATGTCAAGGGACTCGAAGCTTCTGGGCAAGACCCGAGAGCTCATCAGAGCATAGGATTGACCTATGCTACCAATGTCAGGGGAGCAGATCATCTAAGAAGCCTCTCAAGCTTGGAAGAACTAGGTTATCCAGATATTGTCATTGAACGGTTTGGGAAGGAAAAGGCTGATGCAATTCTGGACATCATGTCCCCAGAGCATAAAGGAGAGTTAGTCTGGGACATGGAAGATCTCTATGCAATTGTGGATTCCGCAGTAATCTGTAAATATGGAACCATGTGGCCGCCAGTATATTATTTCGATACGTTCGTGAATGTGATTCCTCCATTGACCGGGATGACAGAGTGGGCAGACCCAAAGTTTGTCAGGAGAACTGCAGAGAGAATCAGTCATCTGAGGAGGGCTTTTAATCATAGACTCGGTGTGACTAGGAAAGAGGAAACATTGCCTCCACGATTACTGCAAGAACCAATGCCAACAGGCCCCTCAAAGGGCGGACTTCCAGACCTTGATTTTATGCTGGACGACTACTACAAGTTTAGGGGTTGTGACCGTGAAACAGGGTATCCAAAGGAGTCGAAGCTGAAGGAGTTGGACCTTGACTTCGTAATTCAAGACCTCAAGCCTCGTGGAATGACAAGATAGTTGTATATTGAAAGCATCGACGTGCGTATCCTTAAGTGAGATATCAAAATCAAATGTTGTACCAGAAAGCAGGTATTTTTTCCATGATAGAAGGCGAGGAGAAATTATGACTGGAAGGAATACGATAGGGCAACAAGTTGGGCTTTACATGCTAGGAGCCATCATTGGCGTTATTTCAGGTATAACCTCAGTCATGTTCAAGCTGCTCATTCTCAACATGAGTAGGGTTTTCGTCATAATCCCACAGGTCATGGGTGTATTTGGATGGATTTTACTTCCAAGCCTTGGAGGTTTGCTGGTTGCCATTATTGTTACAAGATATGCACCAGAAGCGAAGGGTCATGGAGTCCCTGAAGCAATGGAAGCATATTCCCTACGTGGAGGAAACATTCGTTTTCGGGTTCCCCTTCTAAAGAGCATAGGCTCTGCTATCAGTATAAGCACTGGTGGCTCTTGTGGTCGTGAGGGACCAATTGCTCAGATTGGAGCAGGAGTCGGATCAGTGGTTGCAACTGTCCTAAACCTTGACAAGAGAGCAAAGAAGACCCTTCTTGTTTGCGGTCTCTCGTCAGGAATTGCAGCCACCTTCAATGCTCCCTTAGGAGGCACTCTTTTTGGATTAGAGGTTCTTGCAGGAGGTGTCATCGGATATTCAATACTACCTGTAATTCTGGCATCTGTCGTAGCTACAGCAATTTCTTCGTCACTGCTTGGATCAGCGGCTTCATTCCAAGCGCCTTTGTTTGGTATAGGGCATCCGCTTGAACTCATATTCTATCTTGGTCTAGGAGCAATTCTTGGAGTCGCAAGTGTTGTTTGGATGAGGGGCTTCTATTCAATAGAGGACCTGTTTGAAAAACTCCGCACCTCCAAATATCTTCTCCCTGCGCTTGGAGGACTACTTACTGGACTATTAGGAATAGGGACAATATATCTCGAGTCGGTTTTCTCGTACTCGGGAGCATTCTTAGCAGACCAGCCCTATTACCCGGCAATAATGGGAGTAGAATATGCTTTTGTTGATGCAGTACTGGTTGGTAATGTAGCAATTGGGGCTCTGTTCTTCTTCGGTCTGCTGAAGATTCTTGCTACCAGTTTCACTTTAGGATCAGGGGGGTCTGGTGGTGTCTTTGCACCAACCTTGTTCATTGGTGCTGGATTTGGCGGCGCTTTTGGTTTATCATGTTCAACGATTCTACCAGGGAGTGTTTTACAACCAATGGCCTTTGCGTTGGTTGGCATGGCTGCACTCTTTGCTGGAACCGGGCGAGCTCCAATCACATGCATTGTTATGATAATGGAGATGACTGCAGATTATTCTTTGATACTCCCACTAATGCTTGCAGTACCCACTTCGTATCTGATTTCTTCACTTATAGAGCCTGAGAGCATCTATACAATGAAATTGGTTAGGAGAGGAGTGTATCTAAAAACCGGGGCGCACATCGATGTCCTCCGAACAATTAGAGTTGACGAGATAATGACAATTGATCCCACAGTGCTGACAACTGAGATGACCGTTTCCGATGTCTATGCTGTGATTGATCGAACACAACACACAAAGTTTCCTGTAGTCGATAATGAGAACATTGTACTTGGTATCCTAATCGCAGAGGATTTGTTCAGGAAACCAGAGGATGAAGGACAGGAATATCGTGTGAGAGACCTCATGAATCCCAATTTCCTGCATCTCGCTCCTGAATCTACAGTGGATAGTGCACTACAGGCCATGATTAAGCGTGATGAAGGTCATGCTGTAATTGTTAATCCAGAGAAGCCAAAACGCATGATAGGTTACATAACAAAGGCAGATGTACTCAAAGCACACGAGCTTGCAGTCATAAGGTTACAAAAGGCAGGTGTGGATGTTGAAGATCTTGACATAGAGGATACTGAGGTTAGGATGGCGAAACTAAGAGCCTAGTCGAATTGGAGGGGAGTCACGTGAGTGAGTATTTGAATGCATACGAAATGCAAAGATAACCATATGGATGAGAGGTAATGGGAGTACCTTTAAGTGAGGAGTCATATCCCGACAAAATGCGGACGACATACTCACAGGGCCATACAGAAGGCGACAATCAGCGATGACTCAACGGGAATCAATGAAGAGACAGGTTATTCTGTATGCATCAGGGGCTCTGATTGGTATAGTCTCGGGCTTTGCGGCAATCATCTTTAGAGTTCTGATTTTAAATTTCAGTCTAGTTTTTCTCCTCTTGCCACAAGTGATGGGTACACTGGGATGGTTGGTTGCTCCCTTCGTTGGTGGTTTAATTGTTGCATTTATCGTTGTGAAATACGCACCTGAGGCAAAAGGACATGGAGTACCAGAAGTCATAGAGGCTTATGCACTACGTGAGGGTAGGATACGCTTTCGTGTTCCTCTTCTTAAGAGCTTGGCATCAGCAATTTGTATAGGCTCAGGTGGTTCATGTGGTCGTGAAGGACCGATTGCTCAGATTGGAGCAGGTGCGGGATCAGCTGTCGCAACTGCTCTGAAGTTTGATAAAAGAGAGAGAAGGACACTTGTGGTATGTGGGCTCTCATCAGGGATTGCTGCTACTTTCAATGCACCTTTGGGAGGGTCGCTTTTTGGAATTGAAGTCCTAGCAGGAGGAATAATAGGATTCTCAATACTCCCGGTGATTCTAGCGTCCGTTGTTGCAACAGCACTTGCTGAACTTGTACTTGGAGGAGCGGTTTCATTTCAAGCGCCTTTCTTCGTCATGGGGCACCCAATCGAACTTCTGTTCTATCTTGTTCTGGGCATTTTATTTGGAGTAACAAGTGTCATCTGGATGAGAGGGTTCTACACAATCGAGGACGTGCTTGAAAAACTACGTGTTTCAAAATATCTCCTTCCAGCAATTGGGGGTTTACTTGTAGGGGTTCTTGCTATAGGAACTATATACCTTGAAAGCGTGTTTGCATACTCTGGGGAATTCTCAGCAACTAGACCATACTACCCTGCAATAATGGGAGTAGGCTATGCTTTCATTGATGCAACTCTTTTAGGAGGCGTGGCATTAGGAGCTCTTTTCATATTTGGCGTTTTCAAACTTCTTGCTACTGGCCTCACGCTAGGCTCTGGGGGGTCTGGTGGTGTGTTTGCACCAACCCTGTTCGTGGGAGCTGCTTTTGGTGGAGCCTTTGGATTATTCTTCTCAGTGATTACTCCATGGGCCGTTACACAACCCATGGCTTTTGCATTGGTTGGTATGGCTGCATTATTTGCTGGAGCTGGACGTGCGCCTATAACATGCATAGTTATGTTGATGGAAATGACCGGGGATTATTCTCTGATTCTCCCCCTGATGATTGCAGTTTCAGCATCATATCTGGTGTCTTCGTTGATGGAACCTGAGAGCATTTACACTCTCAAACTATCAAGAAGGGGTGTGAAGCTACAGAGAGGCACTCATATTGAGGTTCTTAGGACAATTCATGTTGGTGCTGTAATGACAAAAGATCCAACAACGTTGCATCCAACAATGACCACATCCCAAGTTTTTGAAATCATTGACAAGACTCATCACACAAAATTTCCAGTCGTGGATGATTTTGGTAATATCATTGGAATAATGATTGCTGAGGATTTATTCCAAATGCCAAAAGAAAATGGAAAAGAATACCAAGTTAGAGAGCTTATGAACCCGGAGTTTCTACATCTTGCACCAGAGTGTACAATGGATAGTGCACTTCAAGCAATGATAAAACGCGATGAGGGGCATGCAGTCATTGTCAGTCCATCTGCGCCTACGAAAATGATTGGATACATTACAAAGGCTGATGTTCTCAAAGCATACGAGATAGCAATTATCAATCTCCAAAAAATGGGAACTGATGTGGAGGACATAAATCCTGCAGACATTATTGATGTTGCAGACTGATAACAATCAGTGAATAGTCGAACAGTTTATGTTAGTGGTATCAAAGAGCATGATATGGCTAATATCAATACTGAGTTTGCAGGTTTGAAACTCAAGAATCCGGTTATGACAGCTGCAGGTCCTACCTCCAGGGATGGGATTACCTTGTTAAACGCGGCGGTAGGTGGTGTTGGAGGACTTGTCGCGAAAACTGTCAGTGTAAAACCTGCGGACGTTCCACGACCGAATATGGCTGCTTTAAAAGAGGGCAGAGTAGGGTCACGAAGGGGTATTCTGAATGCTGAGCTCTGGAGTGAACTTCCAGTTGAGCGATGGCTTCAGAAAGAGTATGCAATTGCGCTCAGTTCTGGTCTACCATTAATCGCCAGCGTTGGATATACCCCAGAAGAGGTTTCTAAGCTTGGACCAAAACTTGAGAAAGCAGGAGTGCACGCTATTGAGTTCAGCACTCATTATGTTGAAGGTCATGCCGAAATTGCCAAAGCATTGAAGGAAGTAGTAGAAATACCAATCTTCGCAAAACTCAGTCCAAAGGTTGATGTTGCTGATGTGGCAAAATCGCTCGAGCCTCATGTCGATGGTATTGTTGGCATAAATACCTACGGTCCTTGTCTAAGAATAGATATCGAAACAGGGAAACCAATGCTTGGAAGTGATGAGGGTTTTGGGTGGATGAGCGGAGTGGCTCTGAAACCAATTGCTGTAAGATGCATTGCAGATATTGCAAGAGCTGTGAAGGTTCCAGTCATTGGTGTTGGAGGTGTTGCATCAGGAAAGGATGTGATCGAATTCTCTATGGTTGGTGCTTCTGCAGTTGAGGTCTGTACAGCAGCAATCCTAGAAGGGAACACAGTATATGGAAAGATAGCTGATGAAACAGCGGAATGGCTAAAGGATCATGGATATGACTCGCTTGAAGATGTAAGAGGAAAGGCTCTTCGTCATATGGATGGAAGTGCCATCCTAACGCCACCACCATCAGTTGATTTGGAAAAATGTACTCTGTGCGGTCTTTGTCCCAAGTCATGTGTATATGATGCAATCACCGTGGACAAAAAGAACGAGCTGTTTGAGATTGACAAAGACCTCTGTCAAGCCTGTGGAATGTGCATCTCTGTCTGCCCGTATCATGCCCTATATGCAGACTAGATCAAGATTATTGATTCAAGGTTTCTTGTCAGGAGTTCGGCTTTACCCTTGGTCACAAGGTAATCATTCTCAATCCTGACCCCACCAATATCCTTTAGGTAAACTCCGGGCTCCATTGTTACAACATGACCTGCAGCAAAATGGGCTTCATAATTATACAGGTCTGGTTGTTCGTGTACCTCTAATCCAATACCATGACCAAGACCATGAGTCATTCCATCCTTCGCTTCCGGATTTAATCTTCTAGAGTCAAACCCATGGTGTTTCAATTCATTGAAACATGCGAGGTTCACATCATCAATCTTAGCATCATGAGTGAGGACATCCACAGCGGCATCAGCTCCAGCTTGTACACCCTCATACATCTCTTTCACTCTCTTAGGCAGTGGACCTCTTACTATTGTGCGTGTCACATCAGCCAGATAGCGTTCCTGCTTGAGGCGGGGGAAGACATCAAGGATTATTGGTGATTCTGCCTTTAGCTCATCCTCGGGATTGCCAAGATAGTGCCAGTCAAACGCTTTCTCACCGACAGCAAGAATCGTGTCCTCTGAACATTCTGCATTCCTATCCAACAGGAAATGCTCTAGGGCAAGCTTCACTTTCCCCACAGTAAGTGGTACACCTTGATGCATCAGTGTCTTGTTTGCGCCAATATCTGAGTCCTTAATCAGCTCTACCACCTTGAGGATTGCACCTACGGTTGCATCTCCAGCTCTCCTGATTTTCCTGACTTCATCAGGGGACTTCGTGGCTCTCGCATCAGGAACTAGGTTACGAACTACCTTGACATCATATCCCAACCTCTGAAGAATAACTAGCACACTTGCAGGGATATCATCAGGAACCCCAAGTGTCTTCCCAGCGAACTCATCACGAAGCATTGGACCGATGAGCGCATCTCTGTTTTCTATGACTTGCTTGTTCTCTTTGTAGAGTTGAATAACGAACTCACTAATATCGTAGGTTCTCTTCAAAAAACTCTCTTTCTTGACTCGATCAAGGGTGTTGAAGTGAGCCCCAATTACACCTTGCTCACCCTTGTTCCTAAGATAATAGATTCTGTCACTGGAGCGGAATCCAGTGAGCCATAGAAGATTTGGAGAATCAAACGGACTGCCATATGCGAACAGTCCATCTATTCCATACCTTACCATGAGATCATCCATGTCGTCAAGCAAATTGGTTCCCCTGTAGTTAAAGTTCCACAGTCGAACAGATGAAAAACACTTCCATTCATGCTTGAAGATACGGTCGCATCCTAGACTCTACCATCACTCTGTCAGGCATATCATACGGGCCCATTGTTTCCACATTGAACGAGGAGCAGGTAGCTGCAAAGAAACCCGCTCGCAGTACATTGACAGACCTCATATATTCAAGTAAGAAGCCAATTACATAGGTATCTCCACACCCTGTTGAGTCTACCTGTGCATCTGCGAGTATAAGAGGAATATCCACATGTCTGTTGTGAGTATAGATTGTGGATCCTCTATAGTCACGTGTGACTATCACAATTCTAGGACCAATATCAAGAATGTGAGATACAATTGATATCTCAGACTGATCTGCACTTATGGACTTCAACTCTGAGTCATGGAGCTTGACTACATCGACTAAACCAAAGATCTGATCACTCTCAGTCCAGCTCTGAAGAGATACAATTCCTTCATCAGATATGCTTCTCAAGTAACCCTGTACATCTAGTGAGACTAGAGCTCCTGATTCACTTACGATATCAAAGCAGGTCTTATCAATTTCATCATTTGATAAGGGTGAGAAATGAATAATGTCTGCTTCAAGATGCGCATCAGAAAAATCGGATGGTTTGATTTTTGGAGCAAGCGCTTCAACCCTTTGAGAACGTTCTCCATCTACATCATATTCATTGACAAAACGGGTGGAGTGGTGGCCTTCATAGTGAAGCCCTGTCAGATTGAGACCTGATGAGATCAAGTCAATTTTGTAGTTTAGTTCAAAATCTAGTCCAACCTTGGAAACAATGCCAGCACCAAAAGCTCCGATTTTGGGAGCCAACATTGCATATGCTGGAGCTCCACCAAGCATCTCTTTTCTGGTCTCAGGAGTCACTATTAAGTCCCTACTGAGATGTCCGACTACTACAATATCCATTCTTATTACGAGAGCATAGTCTGTGAATGAGTCCTATAACTTCTACGCTTAGAAGAGGGCAGAAGGCAACGGTTTTAATCTCTTATACCTTTTCGAAATACTAGGTGAAGTGTTTTGGCTCAGGTCTTGGTGAAGTTCTTTGCGACTGTCAGGGAAATTACAGGAGTCAAGAGTGTTGAACTTGAGGCAGAGAACATCAAAGAACTGCTTCAGTTACTTGTACAGACCTATGGTAGCAAGTTCAAAGATACAGTTCTCAATAATGATACTGGAGAACTCAAGCAGTTCTTCTCGTGCATGGTCAATGGTAAGCGTATCGAGCTGCTCAGTGGATATGAAACAATTTTGAAAGATAATGATGCTGTAGCTTTATTCCCGCCAGTTGGAGGGGGATGAATGAGCAGCACCCTAACGTCAACCTTTAGAAAACAAACGAGAGGGTCAGTAGATCTTGTAGTGAAAAACGCCAAACTTCTTCTTGAGTCCGGAATTGCTCGAGGAGGAATAGGAGTCATTGATGGGATAATTGTTGTAATTGCAGGTGATGAACACCTCCCAGAAGCAGCTACTGTTATTGACGCAGATGGCAAGATCTTGATGCCCGGACTGATTGATGTTCATGCACACATCCATGATCCAACAATGATGGAACATGAAACCTTTACCACTGGCTCAAAAGCTGCAGTTGCAGGGGGTATCACTACCTTTGTTGATATGCCTCTTACAAATCAGGTTGACACAAGCAAGGCAGTGGAGGAAAAAATTGCTCAAGGAGAAGAAATGAGTATTGCGGATTTCACCTTTTATGCAGGGATGATGAACTCAGATAATATTGTGGCAATCCCTGCTCTTATTGAAAAAGGAATAGCTGCTTTCAAGGCTTTTACCTGTATGCCCTATCAGACAAGCAGCGGGGTCATTGTGAAGTGTCTGAGTGCAATGTCTGAATACGGAGGTCATCTCACAGTTCATGCAGAGGACCAAGGCATATTGAATGAGTTTAGCAGAGAGATGGATGATGAATGGGATGCTCCAATCAGTCATTCTCTTGCAAGACCGAATATTGCAGAACAATTAGCAATACAAAAGTGTATCAATATCGCTGAGCAGACTGGAGGACATCTCCATATAGCTCACGTCACAACCAGGGAAGGCGTTCATGAGGTTGAGAAGGGCAGACTAAGGGGAGTCATGGTGACTACTGAGGTTTGTCCGCATCATCTTGTTTTCTATAGAGATGAAATGAATCGTCTAGGTACAAAGAGTAAGATGAATCCACCTCTCAGGTCTAAACAGGATAGAGCAGCACTCTGGTCAGCGTTACTTCGTGGAAATATAGATGCTGTTGCTAGTGATCATGCTCCTTGTCCAATTGAAAAGAAAGATGCAGGTTCGGAGGATATCCGGAACGCGTGGTCTGGAGTTGATGGGATACAGATGATTCTTAGGGTCCTCTTATCGGAGGGAATCAATAAAGCAAGAATGACTTATTCTAGACTCTTGAGGGTATGTTCTCGAAATCCTGCAAGAATATTTGGACTCTACCCCAAGAAAGGAGTTCTTCGAATTGGGGCAGATGCAGACTTTGTGATAGTTGACCAGAATAGAGAAGAGAAGATCTCAAATGATATGATGGAGTCGAAATGCGGGTGGACACTCTATGAGGGGATGACTATGATGGGAGTACCAGTCATGACTTTTATCAGGGGTACTCTGGTCTTCAAAGAAGGCAATGTGGTAGCAAAACCAGGGTATGGAAAGTTCCAAGCTATGGGTAGTGGAAACAGACCGATTGGAGATTGAACCTTGACAGAACTCAAATTTGTGTTTGGCGATCCACGCGTTTGTTCGGGATGCATGACTTGTTCAAATACGTGCAGTATGTACTACTTCAAGGTGATAAGTCCTATACGGGCACGAAATAGAGTTGTCAGGGTTGAACCTGCTCTTGACTTTCCCCTCTTTTGCAGAAACTGTGAAGATGCACCATGTATCTCGGCCTGTCCTGAAAAGGCACTTATGCGAACATCAAAGGGCGTCGTGTTTGTAAACAATAAGAAGTGTATTGGTCACGGAGAATGTGTGAAGGCATGCCCCTATTATGCCATCCGCATACACCCTGACACGGGGAAAGCATTCAAATGTATCCAGTGTGGGCAATGTGTTGATCGGTGTCCTGCAGATGCAATCTGGATGACAACAGAGAGCGAGCTCACAGAGAGGGACAAAGATGGGAGTCTGAGGGCGCTGCATGAGCAACACAAAGAAGAGATCTACAACAAGGAGGACTTTCCATGATTCATGGGGTTGGTGGTCAGATCCTCTGGATTAATCTTGCAAAGGGGTCCATCGAGAAGCGACCATTGGATGAGGGAATAATCAAAGATTATCTTCTTGGAGCTGGATATCTATCTAGGGTCCTCTTTGATAATATACCAGTAGGTATCGACCCACTTAGCGATAGGAATGTCTTGGGAATTGCAACAGGACTTCTTACAGGTTCCATGTTTCCACAGGCATCAAGACATGTTATTGCAGCTTTATCACCATTGACAGATGTTTGGGGTGAAAGTCATGCTGCTGGATTCTGGGGTGCTGAGTTAAAGTTTGCAGGCTATGACGCCATAATATTCACAGGTGCGTCTCCGAGTCCGGTGTACCTCAATATTAGGGATGAGCAGGTGGAACTCTTAGATGCAGAAAGCGCACAGATCTGGGGTAGGAATGTCTTTGAAACTGATGAGATATTAAAGAAAAAGCATGGCAAGAGGATCAGAACACTTTCAATAGGACAAGCTGGAGAGAATCTCGTAAGGTTCGCAGCCATCATGAATGACCGAGATCGTGCATCTGCACGCTCTGGATTGGGAGCTGTTATGGGCGCAAAGAGGCTCAAGGCAGTTTCAGTGAGAGGGACTGGGAAACTTACTGTTGCAGACCCTAAGAATTACTTGAAGGAGATAGATGTATTTCACAAACGAATGATGGCAAATCCATTCACACCAGGTCGTATCAAGTATGGAACCACGAGCCTTGTTGAGCTGATGCAACATATCGGGAGATTGCCCAGCTATAATATGAAGCAGGGTGTCTTTGAGGGTTTTGAGAAGATAAGTGGTGATGCCATCAATGAAAAGTATCTTGTCAAAGCAAGAGCTGATTTCTCATGCTTGCAACGTTGTGGTCGGTATACAGCTGTGAGAACGGGACCCTATGCGTATGAGGGTGGTGCTCCTGAGTTCGAAACACAATCATCCATGGGTTCACGTTGTGGTAATGATAATCTAGAATCGGTACTGTTCGGACATCATCTGTCAAATCAATACGGAATGGACACAATTTCACTTGGTGCAACAATATCTTGGGCAATGGAGGCTTGGGATGAGGGTCTTCTGACTGCTGAAGACACAGGTGGTATTGACCTCAGTTGGGGAAATCATGAGACAGTAGTGAAACTGACTCGAATGATTGCACTGAGGGAGGGATTTGGAGATATACTTGCGGAGGGTAGTGCAAGAGCCGCCCAGAAGATTGGTAGGGGAACTGAGAAGTTCGTTATGGCTGTGAAGAAACAGGAGATTGCAGGACAGGAACCTCGAGCACAGAAATCTATGGGACTTGCTGCTGTTACAGCTGCTCGGGGTGCAGACCATCTGTATGCGTTTCCAGTCCTTGATGAAGCAGGGTTTGACGACGAGATCAGAGAAAGATTTGGTGAGGAATATCTTCCTGAGATGGCAGACCGACTGAATCCAAAATACAAAGGAATAATGGTGAAAGAATGCGAGGATTTTATGGTCATGGTAGAGAGTGTGGGCCTATGTAAATATGGGACTCAAATCCCTCCGGAGTTTTTCTATGATGATATATCTTTGGCTCTAAAGATCCATAACGGTCTTGAACTAACAGGAAAAGAGCTTCAAGTCATCGGGGAGAGAATTGTCAACCTCAATAGGCTGTTCAACGGGCGGCTTGGAGTCACAAGGAAAGATGACTGTCTTCCAGACAGACTAACTAAGGAGAAAGCTCCTCTGGGGCCATCAGCTGGAGAGATTGTAGAGCTCGATATGATGTTAGATGAGTATTATACTGTGCGAGGATGGGACCTTAAGACAGGTTTGCCACTGAAAGATACTCTGGAACGACTTGGCCTTAGTAAAGATGCATAGTTCGGGAAAGGACTACTCACAGGTTGCACAAACATTAGTAATAGTGTCTTTCACACCATCAACCTTCCGAAGCTCATTGACTACGAAAGAACTCAATGCCTCCGGTGTTTTGAAAACACACTTGATGAGAAGGTCATATGCCCCATAAATCAGATAGGCTTCTTCTACTTGTTCGAGATTGCGAACCGCGTCAAGAATTGCTCGCGACTTTGTCGACTCGACCTTAGCCATAATGAAGGCAATAATCACTTCTATCTCACCATCAGTTAGTTGAAACTTGTTCTATCTTCTTTACCAAGCATAAAACTCTTGCTAGAAAATTGATTTCCTTATTTTGAATTCGCAATAGAGTAAATTTCTATCATGTCAGACCAAAAAGAAATGAAAAGATGAGGAATATCTAACCAAATATCTGAGGTGTATTCACTCCAAGGGGTTATCGAAACGGGTCAAGCATTGAATTTGAGCCAATAATGACACTCGAATGATTCGAATTATTTCGATAGAACTATCTGATGGTTTTTCTTTCAGAATGGGAGAGTTAGTCTAATGAGAATTGAAGAGCTTGTAGATAAGAAACATTTTCCACTTTGGGGCATCTTGGGTGCAATTGTAGGCTTGATTTTCATTCTCACACCACAGATATTCTACGTAGGTGCGCTTGATGAACCATTCTCGATGTTCAACCATTATGTATCAGAGCTGGGAGAACTTGGTGTTTCCGAACTGGCTTGGATGTTTAATGCCGGTATGGTCCTAGCAGGTATTCTATTCATACCATTCATGATTGGACTGGGTTTCTATATTGATAACATCATAAGTAAAATCACAATCCTAGTCAGTGTCTTCTCTTGTGTGTCTATTGTCTTTGTTGGAATATACCCTATGAATTATCTGACTGAGCATTCCATCTCAGCAATATCATTTTTCCTCAGTGGCATGGTCATGACTTTCCTGTGGGCCATAGCAATCTTATTTCAAAAAGAGTTCAGAATCCATAAAGGACTCTCACTAGGAGGATTCTTGAATATGACAATATTCATTCTGTTCCTGTACGGACCTTGGGAGTCAACTGGTGGAACAAGACCTGAATTCTCAATGAGCGCGACTCTTGAGTGGGCAATATATTTTGCAATAGTAGGTTATCTTCTAACTCTTGCTCTCTATGTATGGAGAAAGGAATCGAGAGTAAAGAGTGATCAGTAAGACTGCTTCTCATTCCAGGAATAATGAAACTCGGCCAGGTAGAGCAAATCTTGCCTTGTTCTGAGGATCGTAATCTGGCTTTTCAGAACTATGAACAACAATGTCCATATTCACTTCTGATCCGATATATGTTGCTGAATCATTTAGGGCGGCCATCTCTTCTTTAGAACTAGGAGAGTGCTCCCATAGACCGTTCTCTTTAGCAATACGATCTACTATGGCCTTGATCTGTTTTCCATGTTCCCGAAATTCTTCATTCGACATTAGATGCTTCATGATGTCTCCAATAATGATGGGCAGATTCGCTTCCCTAATACTGTTCATAGCCTTGAACATCCATTCTGGAGCAACATAGATATGGCCAGTTGATGGCTTCTTTCCCTTTAGCAGCTTCACAATCTCTCGAATATCACTGACTGTGGATTCCACAACTTCATGAGCCATCTCAACTGAAGAGTCAATTAACTTCTTGTCAGATTTTGGCCATTCAGTCAGCGATACATATCCATGACCATTCATTTTAGCCCAGAACTCTTCGCTGATATGAGGTGTCATGGGAGCGATCAATCGAACCCATATGTCGCATACGTATGCCATCGTTGCTTCGCGTTCCTCTTTGGGTACACTCTGTTTCAGGTATTGATTGACTGAACGAATCATCTCAGACATGACTGTAATAGCATAGTCTCTTATCCTAAAGCTCTCCAGATAGTCCGTACATTCTTGGATAATGGAGTTCACACGAGATAGAATCCATCTGGTTATCGTTGTTGGTTTGTCCTTCTTGTCATATGACTTAGGAGTCTTTTTGGAATATTTTTTCATAATCTCACTGAACTGTCGAATACGATTCCGAACAGCTGGAACATCTCGTTCGCGCCAGTCCAAGAGACTGCCTGGCTCAGCCGCTGAAACAACATAGGTCCTAAATACATCAGCCCCATACTTCTTGGGTATTTCCCCAAGAGGGATAGTGTTTCCCTTGCTCTTTGACATCTTTCCGCCCTCCATGTTCATGTGCTCATTGAGACTGATACATTGAATCCAGTGTTTCTTTGGGAATATTGCGGCATGGTGGAAGATTGCAAAGCTCAGATGATTCGAAATGTGTGATGGAGCTGTGTGTCGCTGGTCGTTGGGATACCAGTACAAGAATTCATCACGCATAGAACTCAATAGGTCGGGTGAGATCCCTGTTTCGACTGCGATTCTCTCTAATTTTCCTCTGCCTAGAAAAACAAAATCAAAGAAATTCAGTGATAGTTGCTTTGGTTTCAGCTTGTTCTGTGCAATCTTGTGGGCGATTGTGTAGAATGCCATATAGATTGTTGAGTCTGACAGTGCTTCTATTATCCATTCAGGATCAAAAGGTAATGGAGTGCCAATTCCTCTCTTACGCGCGCATGGTCTCTGGGCTAACCAGTCAAAGGTTGACTCGAATAGGATTCGGAAATTTCCTGGGATTATTCCCATGGTATTCAGGGCATCCCAAGCCTTATCTTTCCACCCAGGGCTCTCATAGTCCAAGAACCACTGTCCTGCTAAAACGCCAATCTGAACATCAGTTCCGCATTTACAGATGACTGGTCGTTCATCAGGTTCGTAAAAGATATCTCCTCGATTCTGGGACTTCAACCACGCAATTACGTCATCCTTCACCTCACTTACCTTTCGTCCTGCGAAAGGACCGCAGTTATTCATCATGACTCCTTCATAGAATTCAGCTTTGTATACTTCTTGGGTTGCCTCTTCTAGCTTCTCAAAGTCATTCTGCGAAGACACTCCGAGCTTCTCAACAGTATCCTTTGTCAGAAAATCGCTCCCGCCCTCTATTTGGATCATCATCACGATTTCGATATTGCGTACTTGGGCAGCTGATAGTCCATACCGTTCTAAATCAGACGGGTTTTGAATCAAATCACGTAATGCGATATAGTCATAGGGAGCATGACCAGGAACTGAGTAGACGACTCCAGTGGCATTATTGACATCCACGAAGTCTGCAGGGAGGATTGGAATCATTCGATTGTCGTGGACTGTTTTGAAAGTTTTTCCAATAATCTTAGAGCCAGAAAACGTTTCCAATATTTCGACTTCTTTTGCCTGTATCTTTAGTTTCTCGACAGCTTTTGCAGAAACTATCCATTTCTCTCCATTCACTTTAGCTTTGACGTACTTTTCTGTGGGATTGATCCACATGTTAGTTATACCAAAAGTTGTTTCAGGTCGCAGTGTTGCTGCAACAAGAAATCCATCTTCGAACGGATATTTGATAGCTGTAAACTCCTTGACCTTTGCAGTGGTGCCTTCTAGTAAGTCATCCTCACCTACTGGATTTCGGCAGTTGGGACAATAGAGTAGCGGATATGATCCCTTTTTGATATAGCCAAGGTCCATGAATTTCTGATACTGCCAAGTTATAAAGCGATTATAGATATCATCTCCAGTTGTGAATTTACGCCGCCAATCAATACTGTATCCAAGGGCTTTGAAGTCAGCTGAAATCGCATCTGCAAAGAATCTAACAGTTGTCCAGGGATCAGTGAATTTCATGACTTGTGTTTCGACTTCGTCTTCAGTGTCCAAGTATACTCGCAGGTCTCGTTTGTATTGTTCAATAGCTTCTTGGTCTCCATTCTTGACCCTGTCTACCATACCCAATATTGGTGTGCCAGTGATGTGCGATGCCATTGGATATAGAACATTATACCCTCTCATACGTTTGTATCGAGCTATTAGATCTCCGACAGTATAGGTTCTGCCATGGCCAATATGCAGTGCCCCATTGGGATACGGATATGGGACTGTAAGAAAGAACTTCTTACGCTTAGAATCAGGATCTGCCTCAAAAACACGGTCTTTCTTCCAGCGGTTTTGCCATTTCTTCTCAATCTTTACTGAATCACTCATATCCAATAGCCTCTCTTGATAATGAAGGGTTGAAAAACGCCAAGATGATGCCCTCTATAAAGCACTCGCAAAAGGATTCTATGTCAATTATCGAGAACGCGATCCATCCTGGTTCACTCTTTCCAGGCAAGCTATAGGCATTCCCTTATTAGAGCTATGGTCAGCTTGAGTTGACCTAGAAGATGAGAGAGTAGATAAGGTGTCAAATCTAACCTAGTCTGTGGGAATGATGCATAGATTCCGAAGAATGTTGTTTGTGTTCTTCATAACTGTAAGTTTGTTGTTCAGCTGCATCAGTTTCAGGGTTGGAACAACGAAGGAGTTTCCGCAATCAGACCGATTATATTGCATCTCTTCTGGTTCATCGATTGTCATCACTTCAGACGATGATTTCGTTAACCAGGGATGGCCTGGGAATGGTTCAGCATCTGCTCCATTCATTATCGAGGGGCAAACGATTACTAGCGACATGACATGCATTTCAATAAGTGGTACTTCGTCATACTTCATAATTCGGGACTGCATCCTAACTATTACTGTGAGTTACAAGAAAGCTATGAAACTGACCAATGTTGTAAATGGTGTCATCATATCAAACACTGTTACATTCGATTTGATTGGTATGGATTTCGTTAGATGTAGTTCTTGCGTTATTGAAGGCAACACGCTACATCGTCCTAGTCTACCATACCAACCAGATATTCATGCAATCAGAGTCTATGATTCGGATCATATGGATATCTCGAGAAATAGAATCTCAAGTGCCTCTGTTGGCCATGCCAGCAGCGCAAACAGAGGTATCTTGGTGAACACTTCTACTTATTGTACTATTAGAGAAAACAGAGTCCAACCTTTCCTAGGAAGAGGGATTTATCTTGAATCTTCAGGATATTGTGATCTAATTGATAACTTATGCAATGGCAGTAGCTCAGGTTACTATGTCAGAGCTTCAAGCAATTGCTATCTTGAAAACAATAGAGCAATGCGCACTGGAATGGGTTTTGGTATCTGGGTAGGACAGGACCACACTCTAGTAGGAAATCGCGCTGAGAGGCTATTTGATGATGGATTTATAATCGCCAATTCGTACAACTGCCAGTTGATTGGCAACATAGTAAGAAACATCTCAGATTGTAGAAATGGGATAGAGTTGATCTATGGATCGGCAAACAACATTCTCTATGGCAATTTCATTTTGTTCAGCAGTGTATTTGATAATGGAACAAACAACGGTTGGGACAATGGTGCAGGTTTCGGTAATTACTGGTCATCATATAATGGAACAGGAACATATCCGATACCTGGTACAGCGGGTAGTGTTGACCGATTCCCGCAACACTTCATCGTTCCAGTCATCAATCTTGTGTCTGTATGTGGTTTTGAATATGGGTTTGAAAATCGTTTCCTTAATTGGACGTATTCAGGTCAAGCTCCAATCAGTTACACTCTAGAGCGACTTAATGAGTCTCAGATTTATCAGATTGAGATTGCAGGTTTATGGAACGAGTTTCAAACTACACTTTCATTGTATTTAGAACCCACTGAGGTTGGAGAATACATCTACAGATTCACTGCATTATATACTGGTGGATTTTCACTAGTAGAGGAAATGGTTGTGCACATTGTTCCTGCGAGCGGCCCTCATATTGAATATGTGTTGACCGGTTCAGAATACCCAGCGCCTGAATATGATATTGCTGTAATAGCGATTGTGAATGACATCTCAGGTGTTTCCAAAGTCACACTCTCATATAATTCCTCTATCGACGGGCTTTGGAGTAATATCACTATGGATTGGAACGAAGCAGATTTGTGGACCGCTATGGTTCCAGGCCTGCCAAATAATACGATTCTCTACTTGAAGGTCTATGCAATTGATACTCTTGGGAATTGGGCTGTTACGGGGGTGATGAAAAAGCTAGTAACCGATTCACCACCCACATTGCCAACGATTCCTCATACATCACCAGATCAAGAGGGGTCATTTATCACCGTACTACTAATAGGTGGCATCATGGTGGAAATCTCGGTTATAGCATACATGATACTGAATAGAAGATACAAATAGTATCATTTCGAGGGATTGGCTCTGAAAATGCCTTCAAATCATCAAGATGTCTATCAAGACATTCACGCCAAACTCCGGTCTTACTCTGAGGTCTATAAATTCTTCACAAATCTAGAGCAGAGAGGAGATGTGAAACGGTACTGTAATGGATCAAATATTGCAGGCAGATGGTTCTTTCAGATTTTTAACAGAGAGTTTGTCGAGGAGTTAGCTCAGGTGATTAACAGAGCTTTGGGGAGGAGAAGAAAGAATCCACCGGTCCTTGAAGCAATGAGTGGTGATGGACGGCTAACTGAATTTCTTCAGCCCTTGATTAAAAGACGTTGTATTGCAACAGACAGTAAAGATGGACGGTATAATATCGGATACCCAAAATGGGTGGAAAAGCTGGATGCGATGGAGGCTATTTCGAAATATTCACCCGCATTCATAATCATTTGTTGGGAGCCATATCTTTCTACGACAGGCATAGATATCGTGAAATTGGGCACACCTACTGCATGGATAGGAAATCCTCGGATGTGTGGACATACTGATATCTTCGAACATCCTTACATCCCTTTACAGAGCAAATATGCTCTGAGTAGACATGATTACTTCCTTGCAAAGGAGTTCAAATCAGACATCTTCTTTTTCAACTGCAAACCAGAATGGATTTGAGTGTGGAGCTGAGGTCTTACACTGCTTCTTATTTTAAGACCGCCTGTTAAAGCCATCAGCTGAAAGAAGGTCTTACCATGGTCAAGGCGGTAGTTGATGCTGTAGACATCGACTTAAAGACTGGATCCACTCTCGGATACTATACATTTGGAGAAGAGCGTCCGAATGTATTCATCTTGGCAGCAATGAACGGACGTTCAGCCACAGATGTCTATGCAAGCTATCTCATTATGAGGCATCTTGAGGGTCTAGATAGGATTGATGGTTCAGTGACCTTTCTTCCTGTGGCAAGTCCACTAGCTTTCCGTCTTGGAGTAAAGGTTTCTCCGCTCGATTCGAAAGACCTTGATACAGTGTTCCCTGGAAATGAGCATGGTACAGTGACCGAAAGAACCGCGTGGGAAATTTGGCGGAGGGCTTCAACAGCGGACTACATCATAGACCTACGCACAGGCTGGCAGAACTGTACTAGCCACATCATCGCATTACATAGAGATTACATTCATGTGAGAAATCTTGCCTCGCAGATTGGACTTCCTTATGTTGTGCAGTCAACAGGAATGCGTGGAGCATTCACAACTGAAGCAGCACATGAGGGGATACCAGCGGTTACAGTTGAAATGAGAGGGGACACAGACCAAGTTGACTCACAGGCCGCTGTGGAGGTTAGAGAAGCCATTCTTAATCTCTTACGTACAAAAGATATGATAGCTGGAGAAAGAATCGAAGCCTCAAACACACTCATGGGAAGACTGCAATATGTCAATGTGGACACAGAGGGATTCTTTGTCCCAACAATTAATCTTGGCGAAACCGTGAAGAATGGTGATGTAATCGGACATGTTCAGGATAAAAGTGAGGTAATTTCTCCCTTTAATGGAGGAGTGATATCACTGAGTAGAATAAACTATGTCTTTGAAGGCGATATGATCGCACGTATTGCAGCCTCGCTTGGAGACCAGTGGACTTCTAAGGCAGTTGAGCATGACGAACCGGCGCCAAAGCGTAGGAAATGGTGACAGTGGACGAAGATTGCAAGGTTTCACAACACCTTATGTGCATCAATGTTGGAGATAAGCGTTTCAAAGAGAGGAAGAGTCTGCTGCTTGTGGGGAGTTGTCTCGACAGATATCCAGATGTTGTGAGGGAAATCTGTGAGAGAAGTGGAGGCTGCTTTACACTCCATGTCTGCCTTGAAGAAACACACATGAATCAAGCAGGTTTCAAGCTTGGATCAATTGTGAAATACTCGGATATCAAGAAAGTATCAACTCTTACAGTTGATGGAAGTCCACATTGTGTTCAGTTGCATTATATGGTGGAGGATATCAAACGTCATTTCGCGCCAGAAATTGACACAACTCATTTTGTCATTGAGAAGGGAGAGGTCCATGAGATCACAGCAGATGCTGTGAAACGTTCGAGGCATCTATTGAAGGTTGAAAAGACACTTGCTGGCTAACCTATACGTGGAATGATAAAACCAGCTCTCTTCCTGTACTCAAGATACTCATCACCATAGTGTAGTACAAGTTTTCGTTCCTCAAAGTATGCACCAATCATTGTGTAAAATATCATACATAACGAGAAGACGAATACAGGTAAGAATGGATAGATGAGTGCCAAGGCTAACAAGACTAAGACTGTTGCTAAATATAGCGGATGTCTTACACGAGAGTAGATTCCACCTGTAACAAGCTCCGCTTTCCTATCAGTCCTCATGTCAGCCACTGTACTGACAGATATTACCCTTGTAGCCATCATTGCAATGATTACGCCTATGATACCTAAGATGACTCCTGAAGTGAATAGTAAAGGCTGAATTAGAACGGGATTCATGACAAAATATAGCCAATCCCAGAAATTCATTGATATAAATGCGATCAGAAGCGTAATCACACTCGAAGTGGTGAACAAGCGTGCATATCCTTCCTTCCCCCATCTGTCAATGATTTTCCCTTTAATTGCAAGTGCGGACATTCCAGAGTGCTGCAAACCAAACACTGTGGATGCAAGTATGATATATAGATACTCAATCATGGCGTAAACCCTTCGTTTTGATAGCCAATTCATATTACATTAACCTTATAAGTTAACTATTGTGTATTTAACAATAGTTAATACATCCAATTTGGGTGAATGATAAATGATTGAAGCTGCAAAAAATCCCTTCTCTGCAATGGAGATGTGGGATGACACAATGGTCACCATTAACGAGGGTGATGAGAAGAAGAGAGTGGATGCAAAGAGATACAGAATCCGCTACCTAGTTGGAGAGAGTGAGGACAAGAGATTTGTCGATGGTGGCAGTGATAACATCGAGGAACTTACTGAAAAGACAGTATTTCTTGCACCATCAGTCCACCGCCTTTCTGGAGACCCATTCCACTACGACCATGGGAGAGTAGAAAGTATCAGTGGGAAGACTAGAATTTCTGAGAGGACAAAGCAATTGTATCGTCATGATGTTTGTGAGGATCATAAGACAATTGAGGTCATCTTCGAGAGCCCTGGAGTTGAGTGTTGCGCAATGTCCAAGGAACAAGCAGATAAGATGCGTGTTCCACTCCAATACATGGCGGGATACATGCTCGGTAAGAGCGAGGGAATGGTGAAAATTGCTCTCTCGAAAACAGTGATTGATGATGGAACCGAGTACTATGACAACATACACATCATCCCAGAGTCAGCAATCAAACAGATGTCTTGTCTGGAGTAATACGTATTCAAGAGGTTGAACGTCCGATCATCTCCTTGATCTGGCTGCCCCCACACAGCTAGACTTCCTTTCGCATCGGGCGTTCACCTCGCCCTTCTTTTATTTCTACCTTAGTTTCTTGCAGATTCCATACATATGTATGAGGATAATATGTTTTCTTTGAAAAAACTAGAGGAAGCTGGTGCATTAGCTCACTCATGCTTAGACTTATATACGTAAATAATAGCGCTTGGGGAAGCATCCTCGTTGGACTGTGATTTTACGTATCCTTTGGCCAAGCATATTCGCGGCCATATCTCAAGTGGATGTAAATAGGTGATTCAAAAAATGGCAAGACCAGCACGACCCGCAATGAATAGTCGACAAGGAATGGTCGTTTGTTCTGTATGTGGAGGTAGTGATTTTTACCAAGACTTGACACGCGGCGAGCACATCTGTACGTCTTGTGGATGTGTGATGAACGAGAGAATCTTAGATACTGGACCTGAGTGGCGAGCATTCACTGCTGAAGAGCGTAATTCTAGAGCAAGGACAGGTTCACCAATGACATTGACAATGGCAGACAAGGGTCTTGCTACAACAATTGGCTGGAGCGACAGAGATGCTAATGGACGTGCAATTGCTGCAAACAGTCGTGCAGCAATCTATCGAATGCGAAAGTGGCAGATCAGAACTCTGGTTCATAGCTCTCAACATAGGAATCTCAGCATTGCTATGAGTGAGATGGACAGACTCACTTCACAGCTTGGGGTTCCACAAGAAACTAAAGAAACCTCAGCTCTTATCTACCGAAAAGCTTTGAGCAGGCGTCTCGTTAGAGGTAGGAGCATTGAAGGCATGGTAGCAGCAACCATTTATCTCTCTTGTCGGATTCATAAGATCCCAAGACAACTTGATGAGATAGTAACTGAGGCACGAGTCAATAGGAAGGAGCTTGGTCAATGTGTACGTCTAATCCTCCGCAATGTTGATGTCAAGGTGCCAATTCCATCAGCTAATGACCTAATGCCAAGAATCTCAGCAGACCTTGGTCTTGATGGAAAAACAGTCCTGACTGCGATGGGCATCATTAATGATGCTCGGGAAAGGGGTATAACTGCAGGTAAAGACCCAGGTGGCCTTGCGGCGGCAGCACTCTATATCGCAGGCATCATCGAGGATGATCGTCGGACTCAAAGAGAGATTGCTGAGGCTTCAAATGTCACTGAGGTGACTGTTCGAAATAGGTACAAGGACCTGGCTAACAGTCTCCAGATTACAATCAAACCATAGTAGTTGGGAATCCCAGCTACTCTCATCTTCTTTTTCGATACAGTAGATTCATTTGTCAGAATTTGTTAGCAGATTCTGAATTCCTATGACTCAGTTCATTCTAGCTCTATGTGGACTCCCAGCTTCTGGTAAATCAGCTCTCGCTGACGCGATTAAAAAAGCAATGAATTCCAACATAGAGATAGTAAGAACAGACGACTGGAGAAATAACTCGTATTATAAAAACTGGAAACCTGAGAGAGAAGGTCCAGTACGCGCAGCTGCGTTGGATAAGGTGACGGAATTAGTCATACAGGGCAAGAGTGTGATTCATGATGATACAAACTATTACACAAGTATGCGTCACGAACTCTTCAAAATAGCCCTTGAAAACAGATGCGCTTTTGGAGTCATTCATGTGACTACACCTCTAGAAGTAGCACTCAAATGGAATAGTGAGCGACCTGATTCTAGATTTCCAAATGAAGTAATTGAAAGGATAAATGCCCGTTTTGATTTACCTGGAAGACGTTATCTCTGGGATAATTCTTTGATTGAAGTGGATATGTCGATCAATGAGACTGATGTCAAGGTAGCCAAGATCGTAGAGGATATTCAAAACCTCGAGTGTGTAAAGGAACCAGAACAAGTGTTGACGACAAGTAGTGAATTTGAAATGCTAGATGATGAAACGCGAAAATGTATTTCGAGGTTTCTTGAGGACAATCCGAGTCTACGTGGGAATAGGGAGGTGTCAAGAATTAGACGAGCCGTTCTCAATCGTGCTACTCAAAGTATGATGTCAGGAAACGATGTATGTGAATTACTTCTTGAAGAGCTCAGCAAGCTGTTATGAGATGGCGGCCTCCTAAGAGAATCGAACTCTCAACGCTTGCACGTTCATGGGTTTGAAGCCCACGGAACCAGACCACCGGTCCTGTAGGAGGCCAAACACTGTTAGGAATTCAAATATGAAACAATCAGCCCTGAATCTAAATGTAACGGCTGATGATGTCTTGGGTTTCTTTCTTCCACTCAATGCTCTTTTTTGCAAGCTCTGCAGCAATATTGCCTGGTAGAGTTTCTTCCCGAGGTAGAGACTCAATTCTTGAGAGCCATCCAGATGTTGTTAAGGTCAGAGAAGGTACGTTTGCTTCTCCCTCAGTGGCTTTGATTATCATTTCACGACCATGAGCAACTTGAATGTAAACGTCGCTGAGAGGTGCCTTGTTGAGAATTTCCCGCACTGTCTTATCCCAACAAGCTTTTGCAACAAGAGCACGCTTCAACTTAGCCTTGTCATTATCAGGTAGGGATTCGTATTTCGCTAAAGCATTGTTCAATGAGCCTGCAAGACCATCAAGAAAAGCGCCTAAAGCAACCTCATCAACACCTTCTGCTTCAACCCCAATGGTCGATTTGGCTCCGTTGACAGTAATGTTTACGAAGGCTTTTTCATTAGCAATACGGAGTGAGAATTTCGCTGCACCATCAAAGACTTGACTCTCTGCTTCGGTATGTTCTTCCAAAATCACATTGGGTTTGGAAGCGACAGAGTACCAAGCGATTCGGAAAACTGTAGCTGAATCATCGGTAGTATAATTCAGAGTACGTGAAACCTTCACCATATCTTCTGAAGCATCCAACTGTCTGACCTCCCTCTAGGGTCTCATAGTTTATTTACTGACTTCCTTATAGAGTTTGGTCGTAGCTGTTTCCACATCATTTCTCGATGCTCCAATGGCCGCATTCATCACCAAGTAGCTGTGCGGATAGTTGTCACATGATGAACCATACTCCCCTTTTCCAACAGCTCGTGGACCTGTCACACGCGCATTGTATAGTTTCGCCCCTATATCTTTTGCATCGAGTTTATCCATTGTTATGGCAAAAGCCACAGGATTCCATACCGAGAGGACTCTTTGTCCAATTTTTTCTGCAATTTCATTCATTTTCTCATATAGGAGTTGCAAGTTCTCTTTTTGCTGTCGCTGGAGGTCCTTGTAGGGATTCAGTCCAAGCGATAGAAGAGCAGCAAGAGTTTGCACAATCGGAGCTGCTGATGCACGTCCTGCATAGCTTTCCATGATTTCCTCGATGAACTCTTTTGATGGAGACACTATGATTGATGCACCTACTGGGGAAAGGAAGTTCTTGTCACTACTCTGAACAACTGCGTCAACACGTCCAGCATCCACGGCAGACCGAATCTCGTTCATGATTTTTTCTGATTGAACACCATAGGCATTGTTGATGATTAGGGGAACATCATTGTCTGAACAGGACTTGGCAATTTCTTTCACCGGGTCGGATTCTCTTGGTGGGAAGAATGTGGTTGTGGCAAGGATAGCGCATGATTCAGATTCTTTGATTTGATTATCTAGCTTCCCTAGGTCGACTTGGACTGAGTCCCCTTCAATGGTTGTTGGAACTACAATCTCCTCAAGTCCCACAAAGGCAATCGCACGATGAGGAGATATGTGATCAATACGGGGAAAAAGCACTCGCTTGATTCCGCATTCTCTTCGTAGTGCACTCAGAACGAGAGCAATGCTCATTCCAGTTGACATGGGGGTTACAATACCCGATTTCATGTTGCTTAGACCAAGTTTCCGAATTGCGTCTAATGCTACACTGTTAGCAACTTGCTGCATCAAAGATGCTCCGGGTGCCTTTGGTTGTGGAGCAGTTAACTGACCACTTCTTCCTATACCATGATTGAAGCCTGCAGACAATCGACCAATAAAGGGAGAAGCTACTCTGGCTTCACGTTCACCAACTCTTGCAGCTTCAGGGTCTTTGTCGGTGTCAAGTGATGAGAGAAGTTGTATCATGATTTCAAGTTGAAGATCTGTAAGACCCTTTTCGGGAAAGAGCCGTCTGTTGAGAACATCTCTGACTGGACCCAATAGTGAGTCCACTGTTATTCTGCCACGTTTCAATATATTCTCAGGGATGTTCTTCTCGAGGATGCGATCAATCTCATCATTGTCCAAACTTATACTCCTCCTCTGTGAGCCGCTGATATGTTACTGTATCTGACTCTTTCACTGAGCCTTTGAATTCTACTGATACAACCCCTCGAGTACCAAAAGTCTGCTTAATAACCCCAACCACTCCACTAGCTGTAGTTACTTTAGAGCCTACTAATCTTTCTGCAACTTCTTTTTTGGATGCGAGCGATTCCACAAGTGCATCTTTCTCACGAACACGTTGGACACTACCAACCCTTGTTCGAGGTCTTGAGAGAATCATCTTCCCCGGAATATCTACAACTTCACCAGACGCAACTATTCTCATCTGTGTTGGGGGTAAATCAGTACGAAGTAGTAACACCTTGGTCCCCTTTGTGAGGGCAATCGGTTTCTGAAGAAGAAGTGCTGCATTGAACTCCAGAGTTACAATCTTGTCTTGAACAACATTTGTATTATCAATAA
Organism: Candidatus Thorarchaeota archaeon SMTZ1-45; assembly: GCA_001563335.1. Taxonomy (GTDB): domain Archaea; phylum Asgardarchaeota; class Thorarchaeia; order Thorarchaeales; family Thorarchaeaceae; genus SMTZ1-45. The sequence goes on from LRSL01000029.1 coordinate 27,373, forward strand.
CTATGAGAGGTAATATCTGTCCCGTAACGACTGGCATTCCAGCTGAAACACTGACCGTCATCCTCTTTGTGATGCGACCTTTATACAAGGGATTGATTTCTAGTCGAGCAAGAAATGCAGTAGCTCGAGTCATACTCAGAGGCGCACATAGATAATCGCCCCTTGTGATTTCAGTGTCATCAATCTCTGGTATATTGACACCAACCCGATCACCAGCACTTGCTGTTTCACGATTTTCACCAAAGGTCTGTATCGATCGAACTCTGCTTGTTTTACCAAGTGGTGCAATCTCGACAATATCACCAAGGCTTATTCTCCCTCTTTGAATAGTACCTGTCACAACTGTGCCATGACCTTTGACAGGAAATGCATGATCGATAGGAACAGACAAAGGACTCTCTTTGTTTCTCATTCGAGGTGATAGAATTCGTAATAGGGTGGATCGGAGTCTATCTATGCCTTCCTCCTTTATTGCTGAAACGCTCACAATCTCAGCATCAGCAAAGGAAGTTTCAGCTAGAATCAATCGGATTTTCTCTTCCACATTCTTGAGCTTAGAGGATGCTACAATATCAGTCTTGGTCATGGCAACAAGTATCTTTTCCACACCCATTGACTGAAGGACAATAAGATGTTCACCAGTTTGTACCTTTGGACCTTCGTCAGCAGCCACAACTAGAATAGCTGCATCAATTATATTCGCACCCGCAACGACACTTCGAATCAAGTCAGCATGTCCAGGAGCATCCACTAATGTCACCAGATAGTTATCAAGTATGAACATTGTGAACCCAAGATCAATGGTTATGCCACGTTTCTGTGCCTGAGGGTGCTTATCCAAACCAGCAGTGGATACTTTCTCACTGAGTACTTGTGCAAGAGCTGTCTTCCCATGATCTATATGACCCATGAGACCCACGTGAACAGGCACAAGATTGTCCATATACTTGCCTCAGGTCAAGATGAATATCACTTGCATAAAACCTTAGTCACAAATAAGTAGAGATACAGAGGAGTTTATTGGGAACCCGTACCAGACTGAAAAGTATGGTGTCACGGTCTCTTGAGAAGATGATGCTTATTGCCATAGGACTATCGACAGTCGTTATTATAGGCGTGCCAGTGTTGATGTATGCAATTGACACAATTAGCACAACAACACAGTTGCAGGAGGCTGTGTTAGTTGCAGGACAGATTCATAATGCAACCAGAGATGTAGACACAGGGGTTCTCAATACCACATCAATTACATTTTGGGTTAATCCAGGTCTCTCAGTGACAGCAAATGAGAAGACTCTGACTGTGTTGTTTATCGACAATGGAACACCAGCAAACACTTGGGCAGCCACTTATTCCCATGATATTATAATCAATGAACCAATATTGTCGCATACAGGAAGAGTCCTCTATTCTGCAGAGTTCACTTTGGTTGATGATTCTATTCACATCACATTTCTTGAGGTTCCAATTTGAGATTACTAGCATTCAGGAAATAGAGCACAACGTTTTTAATCTGGACTCAGGTTCACGCCGCAAACACCCTCGGGTGAGGACTGAAAGCAATGGCGGAGGATGTCGATAGAATCGACGAAACTGGTACAGATGAGGAAGAGTCCGAACCAGAGGATGAAATGCCAGAAGATGAACCAAAGAAAGTGGAGATTAAGGAGCCGAGGAGAATTAGCCTCAGATCAAATCCTCTTGGGCTGATTTTGAACATTAGGATGCTGCGCCGAGTCTTCCAGATTCTTGCATTCATAGGAATCAATGGGTATATTCTTCTCGCATGGTTTAGAATGCCAAATGTTCAAGCCTTTTGGCTATCAATCTGGCAAAACTTACCAACACTACCAATTTTAGCTCCATTGGAAGCACCTTTTGGAGTTATAGCAGGCTCATTTGACACAATGATACGGGAGTTCTCAACAGGTATCTTTCCATTCTTCACTATAGGCGCGATGTTAATCATTGTTGTCATTTTTGGGAGGGCAGGCTGTGGATGGATCTGCCCGATTGGCACGATTCAGGATTTAGTCACTCTGCCAAAACGAACAAAGACACGCCCAACCCATGGGACAGAAACAGAGCTTCGAAAGGTCAAGGCATATGTTTTTGTCGTTGTAGCATTCCTCGCTGTATGGGTTGGATTTTCAAGACTCTCAGGGACTGCTGAAACTTTGGAGAACGCATTGGGTGCATTTGTGAATGATGCGTTTGCACCTCTTAATCCTGCATACATACTGTTTGTCCTTTTGCCAGACCAACTGTGGCCAACAAGCCTCGATACTCTGTGGTACTTCTCACAATGGGAATGGGCACTGTTGCAGATGATATTTGTTATTTTCGTATTTTTCATTTCTTTCTGGATTCCAAGATGGTTCTGTAGGTGGCTTTGTCCTGCAGGCTGGTTCTATGGTGTCTTTTCACGAGATGCGTTGATTGGAATAGCACGGAATCCTGCGCGCTGCACCCCTGACACATGCAATGTGTGTGAAGTTGTTTGTCCAATGAATATACGAATCCGGAAATTCCCGTACAAACATATGTACAGCCCGGACTGTATCATGTGCTTGGATTGCAAGAGTCACTGTCCAAATAATGCCATTATCTTGAAGTTCTCATAGATTCAAGTGGCTAGATGACTCGAGTATATCATTGAATGCTTTGTTGATATTAGAATATAATTCCATGAGTTTCAGACCATTCTCTGTAACTCTCGCACCACCACCACCTTCTGTGCCACCTTTGAAGGTTTCAACCAAAGTGATACCCAGTTTTTTCTCTATCTTTTTTATAACGCCCCAAGCATAACGATAAGACATGCTGAGTTTTTTTGCACCTTTTGTGATAGTGCCTTCTTCATATACGGATTTCAGTATAGCATAGGCTCCAGGTCCAAAAATGTACTCTCCATCTCTTTCAAACCAAAGCTTGTAGTCTGGCACCAGAGTGAGACTATGTTTCTCCTTACCACACATGTAAAACCACTCCATGCACATGATTTGAGGATCATGCTTGCGATTTAATGACCCCATCTAAGTCGTTCTGGTTTTGTTTCTTTCTTGAAGACTTTCTTCACTGTTTTCCAATGATCAGCGCACAGGTAAACTGTTCTTGATCGTGCATCTTTGACTTTGAGACTTGATTTTGCTACACTCTCAGCAATCCGATCTCTCTTCATGGATCTCTTTGAAGGTTTCCTGCAACCAACTATACTGCAAATCTTTTCCTCTGACACTTGGGACACTTCAAACCCACTACCTGTTGAATGGTATTATAACTATAGCGCATTGATATCAGGTATTAACATTCTTTGGTGTGAGAAAGCCACCCTTTGAAAAGTCAAAAAATATGCGTTCATCTTTGCCAAGTGTCAATCTGACAGCTTTGGAGTCGTCAGCCTGTCCAAAGAAAGTCGTGGAAAGGCCATGTGCCTGTGCAATCCGTTTCACGTCCGGGAGATTACTTTCAGCTGTGGCTACAAGAAAACCTAGTGAGATAAACATCCGAACCCAGTCCTCTAATGGAATGTCAGAGGGTCGAGACGAGTCAAGGGAATCTAAGTTCAAAGTGCCACCACATCCAGAGTATTCTAACATCATACCGGCTGTCCCTATCACTCCTGCAACAGAAACATCCTTCGCAGCTGTCAATAACTTTTCACTGGCAAGTTCATTCATTACTGAGAGTCTGCGAACAACATCCTCAGATGTTCGACCTGTGACTGAGTCCCATCCCAGTTTGTAGCTTTCACCTCTCTGGCCAACTTTGTCAAACAATAGAACCAACACATTACCTGACTCTGCTCCACCTGCAGTGAGAAGATTCGTTTTCATGACTCTGCCTGTGGCTGAGCCAACAATATACGTGGAGCTTGAACTAGGATTTGTATGCCCTCGGACAATGGGAACTCGAAATATCTGAGACCCGGTGATTAGCCCATCGAGTAATGCCTCTCCAATTTTAGGATCGGAATATGACAAAGCTACAGCAAATGAGGTTGGCGTTCCCCCTGCAGCGTAGATATCCATCATGTTAGCAAGCACAGCATTGAATCCTGCTGCTCGAGGGTAGTTTACGCAGAGGTCTTCAACAATCCCATCGGTAGTTAAGAGTACGTATTCATCAGACTCTGTTCCGATTGCAGCAGAGTCCTCGCCAAGACTGTGAGGAGTATTACCCTTGAAGGATTCTAACCGAAGCCTATCAATTATAGAAGGAAGCACGAATTTCCGTGAGATTCCATCAAAGCTCAAAAGGAGCTTTACAATCTCATCGAGACGGTTCAAGTCCAATCACTCTAAACTAGGGAACCGGTGTTGCTGGACCTGGAAGCAAGCCAACAGCAAAAGCAGCTTGACCAAGTAGAATACCTATTCCTAAGAGAGATATTCCAACCATGAAGTAAATAAGAGCCCGCATCTCTGGGCGAATTTCCTCAAACACTTCAGTTCACCTTCGCTACACAGCGAATTATGTGTCACTTATAGACGTTGCGTCATGAAGACTACTGAAAGATTGTTCCTTCATCGCAGCTTGAACTTCTTCGCAATGTCTTTTGGCATCGCATCAGGATAAGGTTCATCAAGCCGTACATGCACTTCTTTTATTACTGGTTCAGTGATTTGCTTGCATTTCCCATCCTGTGTCAATTTACGTATTGCACACTTGGAATGAACACACCAGCCTTGATCACATTCTTCGTCAATCCAGGTACACCAGACTAATTCCCTATTTCCTTGCCTCCGAATCTTAAGAGCTGGAGGCTTCTTTGTACACACAAATTTATCACACAGAGCTGTACATTCCACATTGTTGCTGACCATTATTGACCGCTCCAAAGTTTAATTGTGTTCACCTCTTCTCGGCAACCCTGAGTAGCGATATCAAACGTTTTTGGCCACCTTCTACGATCTTGATGCTTCTTTCGAGTTTTGCTTTTGATGAGTCATAGGAGTTTCGAGATATATCTCCAATCTTGAATCTGGCTTCAATCCTGCTGAGTTCCTTGTCAAGGTCCTTGAGTGTCTTTTTGGTTCCCTTCACCCATTTTTTAGCGGTTTTTATTGCATTCTTTAGATTCTCATGCAATTCTTTGATTGCGTGAAGTATCTCACGTCGCTGTTCCTTGTAGACATCCTTGTCGACAGTACTTGAGATAGCCTCAAGTTTCTCAAGTCGTTCCTCATCCCGATCTAAAGCTTCTAGTAGCCGTTCCAAGACCAATGGTGTTGAAACAGCAGCTAACTCCCTTCGACGGCTCTTAGTCTTTTCAAATTCATCACGCAGCTCTTCAGCTCTAGCAGTGAGGACATCTTTGTTTGCTTGTTGAAGTTGAAGTGCCTGTCTAGTTGCTTTGGTTCGCTCTATGATGCTGTCAAGTTCCATATCAACAACATCAAGCTCGGATCTTGACAGAAGCACAACTGCAGCCTCATTATCCATATCTTCTATTGTTATATCGAAATAAGGTAAGTCCACCCTCTCTGGTTGTATTGGAAGTGTTATGGAATCGAGCTGCTCTTCAGTCTTTGATTCAACTTCTGGAGGACTAATGGATTCCTCTACATCAAGTGGTTTTCCACATATCTTGCAGTAACGCCCTTCGGGGACTTCCAAACCACAGAAAGGACAGGTAACAAGCGTGTCTGACATGGCTTTACACAATCCATGATAGAATTCCTAGTCGGACTTTTATCCGACATTAGTTTCGGTCTTGTTCATGTTAGAGTGCCCAGTCGACTGCTCACTTCATCAAGCTGAGCTTTTGTTGTGACTATTGAATCTGCACCATATGTCGGTATTACTTTCAATTCCTCTATAAGAAGAGCTATTGCTTTATTGGAATCAATCTCCTTCTTATCAAGAGAGGCATCGGGAAAAGTAAGCGATGCTTCTATCCATTTCGTTTTTGTGTCATCAGAGGGAAATAGACAGTAGATATAGTCGTCATTGCTGCAGATAAACGAGGGAGTGTTCTCCCAAGCTTGTGCCAACAGTATGCCAAAAGCCTTTGCATTTTCAGCCTTATCAGCCATCAAGATTACCTCGGGCCAGATGTTGTAACGGACAACGTATTTGCGAACTTAATTGTTTTGCTCATGGATTGAAGCGAAAAAAACTATGGTCTATGCCAAACGAAGGAATAGTAAGCGACCTCAGCATTTTCTTTGACTGTGGCAATGATGAATTTCTTCCTCACACTTGTTGCTAATCTCCCAGCCCGAACAATATCGAGTGGAACTACACCTTTCCTCTGGGGGATAACATGGACAAGAAAGGGTGCATGGTCTTTTCCAGGTCCAAATTCATAGACTGCAAAATCAGTACCAAACTTTAATCCGGGACGTACAACATACCCATGTTCACGTAACTGAGAATATACAACGAAACGGTCTTTGAACTCATCAGACCATTCCGATCCTAGTTTTAGAAGATCATCAACACTTAGGATTTTATCTTCATCATGTCGGCGAACATTGAGCCGTTTTTGTTGAGTGAGATAGACACATTCAATCAACGATAACTCAAGTGGTTTGTCGAAAACTGAAGACTTCGGTTTTCTAATTCCTACAGGTTGGCCAAAGTAACCCTCTTCATAAAGTTGCATGCCATAATCAGGATCCCAAACGATTCCTCTGTCACCTACAAGTCTAGCTTCTGCAACAAAGGAAGGTTTTTCCAATTCATAGCACCGACTATATCAAGTATTGAGTGTGAGTGAGAGCGTTCGAATCACCAGTGCTGCATCTTCGCTGAAATTCGCTATATCCTCTAGCATGTTTATGAAATCTCGGAATCGGAGCAGTACAGGAAGTGGAATATCTAAAGGATACAATAAAGTTTGAATCTTTCTTTGTACCACGTCTATTTGCTTCTCTAGTTTACAAATCTCCTCAGCACGTTTCATGGATTCTTCCATGTTAATTGATAGAAATCGTACTGCTTCACGTTGTGCAGAGAGCTGGGAGCTCATCAGCTTTCCTAGCTCTGCTATATTCTCTTTCAACTCACCATCAGGTGTCCAATGTTCGACAACTGCTGCTAGATGATAGCATGCAATTTCTGCACCATCTACTGATTTGTCATTGTAGAACACAAGCTTGAGAAGATCTTCACGCTGCATCAAAGAGCTGGCGTTCGCCAGTTCATTGAGTATGGTACGCTTCAAAGCATCACCTTTTTCTTCTAGAGCCGTGATTTTCTCAAGTTCATCAGTTGCAATGGACTTTTTACCTTCAAGCCAATCGGTGATTGCATTGACTACTATCTTATTTGCTGATACTGCCACACGAAAATGCTCATCCAGCATTTGTGTGATATTTCCCAGCTCGGAGCTGATGAACCTTCCATTATCGAGAACCATGATGGACACCTATATTGAGCTGAGTCGATTAGAGTAGCTTTTTAATTCTTCTGGACCTTGAGCAAAATAGGAGAAAGGAATAGTGGAGCTCTGGCAGCTTATCGTTGCTCTCATTCAGGGACTGGTGGAATGGCTTCCAATAAGCAGTGAAGGACAGGTTGTTCTGTTCTTGTATAATTTTTCACCCGTTTCCACAGAAGAGATCCTCTCTCTTGTGGTTTGGCTTCATCTCGGAACTACTTTAGCAGTAATAGTGAGGTATCCAAGAGTAATTTTTGAAATATTGAGTTTCAGAGATAGGAGATTATTAAGACTCCTTCTTCTAGCTACAGGAAGTACCGCTCTTACTGCTTTACCTCTTTACTACTTCCTGAAAAGCAGTTTGACGCCTATGCATGGTGAACTTTTGAACGTATTAGTAGGAGTACTGCTATTGGTAACAGCTATTGTCTTGTATCTTCCAACTAGACAAAGCAAGGAAAAAAATGTGGACATTGGACGAGAGGTTGAGAATACAGAGGCAGTCACAACTGGACTAGTTCAAGGTTTGGCAGTACTGCCTGGTTTAAGTAGATCAGGTGTGACCATTTCCGCGCTTCTGATACAGAAAATAGACAAAGAAACTGCAATGAAGTTCAGTTTCCTAATGAGTGCCCCTGCAGTCATCGCGATTCTTTTCTTGGAGATTTTATCAGGAACTACGATTCCATCAGGGATTAACACATTCGATTTCTTTGTGATAGAAGGAATCGTATTTGGGACGGGGCTCATATCAATGGAGTTCCTATTGAGGTTAGCAAAAAGAGTCAGTTTCTGGAAATTATGCCTTGCTCTAGCAGTTGTGGCAATCGTGTTTGGCATCCCTACATTGATACCAATATAGAAATCACTCAGACCTCTTCTGGAACATTATAGCTATTGGTGCATTGGCTTTTCGCCACTCTGCAAGCTTGCCTTCATAATTAAGGGGGATTGGGTGTCGACCATGATTTCCTACGACAATGAATAATGTTCCTACTCTTGCCTGTTTAAGAAGCACCTTGATCCAATTATCAGTCCGACGAACAATCTTCTCGAGTAAGGTTTTGGGAGGTGTTCTATGACCATATTGAGCATAGAGACTCTCGAAGTCTAAGAAATGGAGATATAGGAGTTCACTCTTGAAGATGTGTTTTGTTGCCTCAATATAGGTAGCCATATCGTCACGTGGGCGCACAGTATATGATGGGTCGAAGTCCCACTGGACCATATCTTCTTCACGACAGACAACACGGGTCACCTTCCCATTGTTCTTGACATGTTGGATTAGGTGAAAGTCGGTTCTATGCCCCTTCAGGAGTCGTTTGATGAGTGGTAGCGCGTAAGGATCGTTAGTTTCAAGCAGAGCTAAAGCTTCCATGTTCTTGATGAGTGCCTCAGGCTTGTACACCACTGCTTCGAAGAGTCCAAAGTTGTCAATCATAATTATTACTACTGCCTTTGGGTTGAACTTCTGCAATAACTCCTTATTTGGAGGAAAGAGTCCTTCTGGAATCTCTATACCTAAGAGTTTCAAGACAGTTGAAGGAAACTCCAATGCTGTAGTTCGTACCTGTGGAAACGACATTCAACATTCCTCAGTGGCTTTCCCCTATTTAAGCTTCATAAAGCTCAAGAAGCTTGTGCAGGCTTGGAGATCATCTTATGTCAATCTTCGTGTTATTCTTCTAGCTTCTTTAACCTATGGCCTATGGAAGGGTTAAAAACCTCAGTGAAAAGACTGAGCAATAGAGGTAGGTACATGACCTTAAGGGACATCATTTACAAGGACACTATCAAGTTCATTCTTTCAGGAGGAAAAGGTGGAGTTGGAAAGACTAGCTGCGCTGGAGCCATGGCAGTATTATCGGCCCGTCACGGTTTCCGGACCCTCGTGCTCTCTACAGATCCAGCTCATAGTCTCAGTGACAGCTTCGATCAAGATCTATCAGGTGGAGATATCGTTCCAATCGAGGGGTTCGACAACCTATGGGGAATGGAAATAAGCACTGAGAAAGGAATGGAAGAATTTCAACAGGTAGTGGGGGATGGTGCTATTGGCCCAGAGGCACAAATGGCTGCAGGGCTGATGGGAGATATGACAGGAATGGCACCACCTGGATCAGACGAAGCAATGGCCTTTGGAAAAATACTCGAGTTTCTCGAAGACTCATCCTATGACCGTGTTATCTTTGACACCGCACCAACGGGCCACACCCTCAAATTACTTGAACTGCCTGACCTTTTAGACAGTTGGCTTGGTAAGATACTCACCCTAAGACAACGACTGAGTTCAATGATGGGATCACTTCGAGGACTTTTTGGTGGTGGCGACCAAGAAGATGACTCTTGGAAAATGATCCAGCAAACAAAAGACAAGATACGTGCTGCAAGGATTGAACTCTCTGATCCTGATACCACGCAGTTCGTGGTAGTGATGATACCTGAAGCTATGGCAGTCTTTGAAACTCAACGACTTCTCACAAGTCTGAATTCTTGGCACATACCTGCAACTCATCTGATAATTAATCAACTAGTTCCTCAAAACCCGTCATGCAGTTTTTGTTCCAAGAGACATGAGATGCAACAGTCCAATTTAAGAGACATTAGAGAACTGTACTCTGACATGGACCTTACGGAAGTCCCACTCTTCGATGAAGAAATAAGAGGTGTTGAGGGTCTCACAGAATTAGGAGAGATATTGATTGGAGGAGAGGTTGAATAGTAATGAAACGGTCATTGAGAGTAAAAATTCTTTCAGCGTGTATGATTTTCCTGTTCCTCGCATCATTTGCAGTAGCGATATATCTCATATATAGACCATGGGGCTGAAAGTGAATCGAATTAGACACCTTTGACGCGTTTAACGACTGGTGGTCGAATTTTGTATAGAATTCTTCCTCCACAGTATGGACACTTCACACCTGGGAGGGTTTTAAGACCCTCTGGGGTTACTTCTCTGTGGCATTTATGACAAACATAGACCATTCCAGTCACCAATGGTTTTCCAAGAGTAAGGCAATATGAAGCTTTTCTTAGGACACATTAGGAGTCTAAGGGTCAACTTACAACTTCTCCTTCAACAAGACCGCTGCTCAGTACACGGGTGACTCTAACAAAAAGAAAAGTGCCTGCTGAATAGCCCCCTAAAACTGTCATGAGTGGACCTTCATCTAGAGGATAAACCATTGTAAACCCGTGATGAGTCTTGGACGGTTCTGCTGCAATGCCTCGAATCAACTCCCCAAGGTACCTTTCCTTCTTTCTGCGATTAATCGTTTCAGCCTCTCTTCTAAGTATTAGACCGAATTTGTCAGTTAGTGACGATTCAGGATATTTAGCGAAGGCGGAACCTGGTAATGGTCGGAAACCATACAAGATTATTCGCTCTGCACCAGCCGCACTCACGCTGCGCATGAGCTTGACTGATTGTTCTGTTGTTTCAGCAGTTTCACCAGGGAGTCCATAAATGAAGTAGACAAAAGGTTTCATGTCATAGGTTTTGGCTACCTTGACAGCACGAATGACATCTTCTGGACTTCCACACTTGCCGATCTGACGCATGTGATGTTCGGATCCTGTTTCTAATCCAATATTAGGAGAACTGGAAATCATGGATTTCTTCAGTATTTGAGCAACATCATCTGTAAACAAACATGCCTTCATATTTTCAACACCAATATGAACAGACCCATCAGAAACCTGTGGTAGTGAGTTGAGTTGCATAAGTAGATCTTCAATTGCAGCTAGATTTGCAGGAGGACTACATGGGTCCGTTAGGGGCTCAGGTCCTCTCATGTAATCCAAAAACCCTGGTGCCTCCAGGATGATTCTATGCACGCCTAGGTTTACTAGCTCTCTAACTTCCTGAATGATGGAAGTTGCAGTCCTACTTCGGGGGGGGCCCCAAGTACCAGGAACGCTACAGAAACCACATCCTGGGGGAATATCTTCAGGGCATTCCATTCGTGTCAACGAATCTACTGAATCGCAATTATTGCATTCTGAGCATTTTCTACCATCTGCAAGAGGGTATTTTGTCCGCTTGAAATTTGAACACCCACGCAGTATCTCAACATAGACCTTGCAAGCTTGATAGGCTTGGTAATCAACGATTCTTGTGGTTGAGGGATGAAACCTCTCTGACAGTTCCTGTGATGAGAGTACGGTTCTTGATTTATTGACTCGAGGCTTATTATCCTCAAGAAAAGCAATGCCATGAATATCTGCGAGCGGGATTTCTTCACCTAGGAAATCCTTCTCCAATAGTTCATCAAGAGTTCCTTCACCCTCACCAATCACAAGAACATCAGGCTGAATCTGTTTGAGGATGATATCTGGGTCTGAAGCGATTGGACCTCCCAGAAGTATTCTACCCTTTGACCGGTTATACCTCCAAATTTTGGCAATCTTCTGGACTACTATTAGATCCATTGTCATAGCACTTATGGCAAGATGATCAAACCGTTTTAGGACTCCTTTCTTTGAAAGTACTTCCTCTGCTCGACGTATTGCGCATTGAGTTCCATGATTTTCAAGCACACCGGCGATTGTACGTGGTCCACAGCCAATTGTGTCTCTTGAACTAGTGCGCTGTCCAGAGCCTGCACTTAGAGCATCAATGATTAGCACTTGACCGGTCATTATCGATAGAGAAATAGTTCATGGCTGGCTCTTTACTGTTACCTAACCCATTTTTTGCATAGACTCATAGCACTTTTAAGGCTCTAAGACTACATCTTGTTCCGGCAGAAAAAGATAGCCAAAACTAAGGAGTATAATGCTGCGTGAGCGACGACGAAGGCGGAATTTGCCCGAATTGCGGACTGCCTCAGGACCTATGCGTCTGTGAAACGATAGCACAGGAAGAGGCAAGGATTACTGTAACTATTGAACGAAGAAAATGGGGTCGTTTGACAACAATTGTGGAAGGTTTTGACAAGAACATTGACCTCAGTGATTTATCGACCAAGTTGAAGGCAAAACTTGCTTGTGGAGGTGCTGCAAAGCATGGCCATATTGAGCTTCAGGGAGACCACCGAGGGTCAATTCAAGAAGTGCTTTCCAAGCTAGGATTTCCAGAAGAAATGGTACAAGTGGACTGGTCGTTTCAGGCAACAGGAAGAAGATAGTTGAAAGGTAGTTGTCTAGATTCTAACTGAGACTCATTGAATCGATTCCAAGTTTCTTAACAATTTCCTTGTATCGATTCCTAACAGTCACCTCAGTGACTCTGGCAACCTCAGCGATTTCACGTTGTGTCCTGCGTTCATCAAGCATAATAGATGCAACATAGATAGCTGCTGCCGCTAGACCTAATGGATCTCGACCAATGGTGAGACCGATATCTCTACTTCTCTGTAGAATCTCCACAGTTCTCAATTGCACTGGACTTGACAGAGAGAGCTGAGAGGCAAAACGGGATATATAATCGATTGGATTGCTGAGAGGTATCTTGATAGCAAGACTTCGTAAGAGTAATCGATAGCATTGACCTAGTTTCTTCTTATCAACCCTTGAAGCATCAGCAACCTCATCCAAAGGACGAGGTTTCTTTCTAATTCTGCATGCAGCATAAAGCGTTGCAGCAACCATGGCTTCAATGGAACGTCCTCTCACAAGTTTTTGAAGGATTGATTTTCGATACAATAGCGCTGCTAATTCACGGATTGGGCTTGGAATCCCTAGCTGGGAGGATAGACGTTCGAGTTCTGACATTGCTTGCGCCAAGTTCCTATCCATGGAACTGTGAACACGCGATCGTATCTGCCATTTTCTCAGTCGATAGATTTCTGATCTTCGTGTTGGACTGAGCTTCTTTCCTGAGGTGTCTCGATCTCTCCAATCAATCACGGTCGACAAACCCTTGTCGTGGACTGTATATCTTATTGGTGCACCTACACGGCTACGCGCATCACTCTCTTCTGAGCTGAACGCTCGCCATTCCGCACCAGTGTCAATCCTATGATCAGATAGAACAAGCCCACATCCACCACAGACACGCTCACCTCGAGTCATGTCCTCAACAACAGATATGGAACCACACTCAGAACAAGCAATTGGCTCAACGGCCGCATCAGAAACGGCACCCTTTCTATCAGAAGCACCACGCGTACGGTCCAATCTCTCTCCTCCGTGTTAGTTGGAACCGGAAAAACCGCCAGAATACACTGCTTGGTCATTGCTTTGAAGACAGTCTCCCGGAACCCACAATAAACCAAATGAAAAAAGAACTTTTAATGTTTCTGAATTAATAGATTAATGTTTCAAAACTTGTTTACGCATGCATAAATGGCCTAGATTAGGTAGTTCTTTCGTGTCCACGCTCAGTGATTATGACTGTATGCTCATGCTGCGATACAAACTCTCCCTTTTCTTCAGCAAGGATGTGATGTCCAAAGAGTGCCCCGTTCTTTTCAAGCTCTTTAATGGCCATCTCAAGTGAAGCAGGTGACATCTGTTCAGCAAGCCATCGTTTAGCGAATGGAAACTCTTTGTACTCCTTCCTAGCAATCCCCAGGAACTGTTTTGTCCCTTTGAATCGTACTGGAACTCTAATTGGTAGAAGTTGGTATATTAGAGGCCGTGGTAGATCAGAGATGTTTCCAGATCCTGTACTGGCGAAAGTTTCAATGGCATAAACCTCGCCCTCCTCAACAAGCACCTCAGACTTACCAGAGATACAAGGTACTTGCTTCTCAGCGTGCAGCTCGTATTCTTTGAGCTGGTGTCCTGAGAGCTGTTTTATTGGTTCAAAACCAGCAGCTTGGATTGTGTCTTCAATCAATGCACCAATTGTGTTGAGTTTAGCACCAGGGCGCATCATCTGGACAGCAACATTCGTGGCATCAACTGCCGCTTTGACAAGTTTCTCATGGTCAGGATTGAGTGCTATTGTAAATGCTGTATCTGCAATGCACCCATCAATATGAGACCCACAATCGACTGTTACTAAATCTCCTTCCTCAATGACAGTTTCATCATTCAGTGGGGATGTATAATGTGCGGCAATATTGTTCAACGCCACATTACATGGAAATGATGTGCCCGATGAGTTCTCTCGGATATAATTCTCAACTGTGTCAATGATATCAATGACCTTTGTGCCAGGCTTCACCATTGGACGAGCTAAGTCTAGGGCATCACGAGCAACGATGCCAGCACGACGCCATTTGTCCCAAGGATCCTCTGGTGCTTCTTCGTCTTTGTCAACGGGTCTATCATCTGCCATGAAATCACCAACTAAGTGGCTCGTGCTGGGTTTGATAGATAAAAGTGACGGAAAGACAATCTATGAAAGAACTTTCTCGATACGTTTGGCAATACGGGTCATCATAAAGAACATGTAACCAATGTTAGCTCGTTTGGTCGTAAGGACTGCGAGGATGGCATCAGCACCAGCATCGCAAATGATGACATACCCAGTTTCACCCTCAATGAGCATTCTCACAAGCGGACCGCGTTTGAGTTGCTTGAAGACCTTTCGTGTGGCCTCCTGTATCTGGGTGGATCTTCCTGCTATCACATCCTCATCCGGGACCAAATTCTCATCAGTCCCTTCAGGATAATGAGAACAGATAGTAAGCCCCTGTGATTTCGAAATGACAGCACTTGCTTCTACATTTCCTTGAGATGCTCGGCTCAAGTCTAGTAGAAGCTCATTCAACATTTCGGTCTTTGAGGACAAGGTAAGGTAATCCTCCCATGGCGTCTTTGGTCCAATGGATTGTCAAGTATTTAAACTCTCTTGGCGCCTGCTTTCTTAAGTCCCTTGATAATCTTAGCTAGCTCAGCCCCCTGATCACCTTGGACATGTTTTTCAAGGTAGGTCCCCTGTACCACAATGGATGCTCCAGCCTCAATAGCAGCCACAACTGATTTCTCGTCATTAAAGCCCCCACCGGTAATAACTGGAATGTCTATATATTTAGAAACCGTTTCAATCATCTCAAGCGGCACTCCACCACCTTCAGCGCCACTCCCGGCTTCAAGGTATACCAACTTCATCCCTAGAAGCTCAGCAGCTATAGCATACATAGCAGGGAGTTTGGGTTTGTCTCTTGGAAAAGGCTTTGCATCTCCTACCCATGCAGCTGTCTTGCCTGGTGCAACAATAAGGTATGCCATTGGAATTGTTTCAAGCCCCATGAGCTTAATCTTTGGAGCAGCGAGAGCTTGGGCACCTATGATGTAGTAGGGATTTGTGCTGTTAAGAAGTGTCATGAAGAACATCGCATCAGCATTTTCTGTAACTCCAGTTATATTACCTGGAAATAGAATTGTTGGAATGTCTACTGCATCACAAATCTTTTCACACGCATCATCAATCACACCGAAGATTGTGCTACCCCC
Organism: Candidatus Thorarchaeota archaeon SMTZ1-45; assembly: GCA_001563335.1. Taxonomy (GTDB): domain Archaea; phylum Asgardarchaeota; class Thorarchaeia; order Thorarchaeales; family Thorarchaeaceae; genus SMTZ1-45. The sequence continues at coordinate 43,109 of LRSL01000029.1, forward strand.
AATCATGATTGCATCGCTACCTGCTTTTTCAGCTAGGTGTGCTATCTCTACTATATTCTCAATTCTTGTGGACAAAGGGTCGGGATCTAGAAGTGAGAAGTGACATGCACCATCAGTTTCGAGTTTTTCCGTAATATATTTCCAGACCTTTCCGGCCATTAGCTAGCCTCCCAATTGATAGTGTTTCCCACTTGCCATGCTTTTTACGCTTTTGGTAAACTCCCAGGATGCATTCATGACTTGATAAAGGGAAAAATCTAACTAGAAAGCCTCTAATGAGTTCCAGATCAAATCAGAATGTGAAGACTGCAATCTATCTGAAATATCGTGAAGTTATCCCAGTTTCTTATTCTCAACCTTTATTACTAGTGATGAATGAAGCTGCCAAGTTGCGTTCTGCAGAACGAGGCCTAGTAAATGACCACAAGTGATTCGAAAGGAAGTAGTGCAGGACCTTCGGAAATAGAGGTTGTATCAACTGGTCCTGAGCTACGTATCGGAGTGTTTCCTTGTAAATGTGGTAAGAATATTGGTGCTGTGGTAGACATTGATGCTGTAGCTGAATATGCAAAAACACTCCCTGGGGTTGTACATGTTCAGGTGAATGTGTATACTTGTGCAGATCCTGGACAGAGAGAGATTCAAGAGGCAATAGCGGAGCATGGTCTCAACCGCATTGTTGTGGCGTCTTGCAGCCCAACGATGCATGAGGACACATTTAGGAAGACTGTCAAAGCTGCAGGACTCAATCCATACTTATGTATAATGGCTAATATCAGAGAGCATGTATCATGGGTGCACCAACATAACCATGAGGCTGCAACCCAGAAAGCAAAAGACCTTGTTGCAATGGCAGTTGCCAAAGCAGCAACTCTCGAGGCACAACCCGAATTGGATGTTCCAGTGACTCAAGCAGCTCTTGTAGTAGGAGCAGGTGTGGCTGGAATGCAGGCAGCACTTGACCTTGCCGAAGCAGGATTCAAGGTGCACTTGATTGAGAAACAGCCAACAATAGGTGGCATCATGGCGATTCTTGATAAGGTGTTTCCTCAGAATGATTGCTCTATTTGTATCCTCGGACCAAAAATGGTTGATGTTGCCAAGCATCCAAACATCAACATGATTACGATGGCGGAGGTTGAGTCAATCTCCGGATATGTTGGTAACTTTGAGGTCAGGGTGAAACAACGTCCAAGGTATGTGAATATTGATGCTTGTACATCATGTGGAGACTGTGTCGAGGTCTGTCCAGTGGATGTACCAAGCAGAACAGATCAAAGTTTGACATGGCAAAAGGCCATTCAGATTCCATTCCCTCAAGCTGTCCCCTCATCGTATTTCATAGATCCTGAAGCCTGTCTGGGAATGGACTTGATTAGATGTGGAAAGTGTATCGACCGTTGTGAACAGGAAGCAATCGTTCCCTCAGACCGACCCAAGTATATTGATCTTGATGTTGGGGTGATTATTCTAGCCACTGGATTCAAACCAGCAGACCCAAGCAAGATTCCACGACTTGGATGGGGCCGATATCCAAACGTAATCACATCATTAGAGTTCGAGCGCCTCATTAACGCAGCTGGTCCTACTGAGGGGTCTCTTGTTAGACCCTCAGATCTTACAAAACCTACGTCAGTAGCAATCGCTCAGTGTGTTGGATCGCGAGATATAAACACGCGGTCAGGATGTTCGAACTTCTGTTGTGCTGAATCAGTGAAATGTGCCCTTCTCATCAAAGAGCACTATCCTGACACTGAAGTTTCTATCTTCTACCAAGACCTAAGGATGCATGGTAAATATTTTGAAGATCAGTATCAGAAGGCACGGGAAGAGGGTGTCAAATTCATTCGTGGTCGGGTTGGTGAGATTCAGCAGTATCCAAAGACCAAGAACCTCCGTGTCAGCGTCGAAGATACAACTCACAATAAGCTTCTCATGGAAGACTTCGATATGGTGATTCTCTCAATGGGTGCGGAGGGAATTGCAGGTAACTTTCCACTTCCAATCTCATGCACACATGACTCGTTCTACATCGAGTCCCATCCAAAACTAAGACCTGTCGACACCAGCTCAGCAGGTGTTTTCATCTGCGGAGGCGCTGAAAGTCCTAAGGACATTAGGGATTCTGTGATTCAGGCAAGCGCTGCTGCAGGAAGAGCGGCCATTATTCTTCAGAAGGGGAGATATCCAATTGAAGCACTCAGTGCAAAGATATTGCAGGATCTCTGTAGCAGATGTGGCACTTGTGTTCAACGTTGTCCATATGGAGCAATCTCACAGGATGGCACAGGCAAGTTCACAGTTATGGGTGCACTTTGTCAAGCTTGTGGAACATGTGCAGGTGATTGTCCGCAAGATGCAATCTATATGCCAAACTTCACAAGTGAGCAGATTGAATCGCAGATTGATATTGCACTTCAAGAAGACCCAGGAAACAAGATAGTTGCCTTTGCATGCGCATTTTGTTCGTATCGTGGGTCGGACCTTGCTGGAGTATCCAGAATGCAGTATCCGACAAATGCAAGGGTAATTCGTGCCATGTGTTCAGGAAGGTACTCTACCAAGTTTGCTCAGAGGGCTTTTGAGATAGGAGCGGGAGCTGTTCTATATTCAGGATGTCATCTCCCAGCAGACTGTCACTTTCAAACAGGAAACCATTGGATGGCTAAGCGAGAGCCAAGAATTAGAGGATGGATGAAGAGGAATGGTATTGAGGATGAGAGATTCAGAGTGGAGTGGGTATCTGCTGGAGAAGGTAAGAAATGGCAGACAATCATGACTGAGCTATCAGAGGTTGTGAAGACTCCAAGAAAAGACATAGTCAAGCCAAAGAGAGCAATAGATTCCAAGTCCAAAAAATCGGTTAAAACAAAGACGGGTTCTAAGCCAAAATCAGGATCTGAGAAGAAACAAAAACCAAAGAAGAAAGTTAGTAGCTCAAAGTCCGAAGCAGGTAAGAAAAAGCCAGCAAAGAGGAAGTGATTGGTATGGGGGATAATACTCAGGACCAACTACTAAAGGATCTTAAAGAACGAGCACGACCATGCTTTCAATGTGGGATATGCACTTCCTCTTGCCCCGTCTTTAGAGTAGCACCTGAGTTGAACCCAAGATTATCAGTCGATTCGATTATCACTAGAGGGGTGGTTCCAAGAGAGGGAAATGAGTGGTTGTGTGCATATTGTCTGATGTGTGACCAGAGATGTCCCATGGGCGTGTCGCTTGCAGAGATCTTGATGGAAATAAAGAACATCTCTGCAAGAGAGGGAAAAGCACCGCCAGATGTTATCGAGGCGGCTTTATCTCTAATGCAAGATGGTTGTCTATCCCCCATCTCAAGCAGGTCTGAGAAGATACGTACAGAGTTGGGATTACCGGATTTACCTAAAGCTGAACCAGCTGATGTCTTGAAATTGTTTAAGGCTACAGGAGCGTTGGAGGTCCTTGAAACCAATAAAGCAGCACAAGAGGAGGCGTCTGAATGAAATACGCATTCTTTCCTGGCTGCACTATGGCTTATCGTCTCCAGTTCGCAGAGAAGTCAATTAGAATGGTTGTACCAAAATTTGATATTGACCTCGTTGACCTGCCATTCACATGCTGTCCAGAACCCAATGCAGTAAGAGCTTTGTCTGATGAAACATGGTTGACCTTTGCAGCCAGAAATATTGCTCTTGCAGAAGCAGAGGGGCTCAACATCTTAACTGCATGTGCAGGATGCCATGAGTCACTCTCCATGGCAAAGCATGAGCTGGACAGAAAACCAGAGAAAAAGAACAAGGTAAATTCGATTCTAAAAGATCTAGGTCTGGAATACAAAGGAATCTCGACAATAACCCATGTGCATCAGTTATTATTTGACGAAATAGGAATTGAAACCATTTCTTCAAAGGTGACTCGACCAGTCCCAATCAAGGTTGTGACTCACACAGGTTGTCACCTCCTTAGACCAGAGAGAGTTCTACATGTTGATAATGCAGAGGTTCCTGTGAAGCTTGATTTATTGTGTGAGGCTCTGGGAATGGAGCCATTGGATTATATGGACAAGACCATGTGTTGTGGAGCTGGCGTCCGAAAGACAAACTCAGTCACTTCATACGCAGTTTTACGTGAGAAGATGACAAGCATGGAAATGGTAGAGCCCGATGCAGTCGTAGTCTTCTGTCCAACATGTTTCGTGACCTTTGAGTCTGGACAGAAGGTTGCGAATAGAATATTTGGCACTGACTTCAAGTTCCCAGTCTTTTATTACACAGAACTGTTGGCGATTGCAATGGATATTCCAGAAACGGATCTATTACTTGCAGAGCATAGGGTCAAGCTTGACCTCCCGAAGAGAGATGAAACTAAGAAGGAAGCAGAAATGGATATGGGCGACTCGATTGCTTCAAGTCCATAGACAGCTCATTCTCGAAACACTTTATTAATACCAATTAATGCGCGTGATGTCCAGCAGATGATGAGGTAGACTTACCTCAACTTGTACCGTTGGTGCAATTGGGGCGAAAAGGAATCATGGAAGAAGTGACTGTAGCGATTCTGGCAGGAGGGACATCCAGAAGATTTGGATCTGAGAAAGCTTTGGCCGATTACCAAGGTAAACCGCTCATTTCGCACATGATCAAAATAGCTCGAAAGCTAACATCTGAGATTATTGTTGTTGTGTCAGATGAAAAACAAAAGGCTAAGCTTAGTGCAATTGCAAGAGATGTTCGAGTAGTTGTTGATCCTCCTGGTGAAACTAGGTGCGCACTTACAGGTGCTCTAACAGCTTTCGAATATACTCTCACAAAACACACTTTACTCCTTCCAGTTGATACACCACTTGCCAATGTTGAGTTATTAAAAGTGATAATTAGCATGGGTCCTGGGCACGGAGCAGTTGTACCAGCATGGCCATCAGGGTATATTGAACCACTTCATTCAGTCTATTTGGCTGAGCATGCATACTATCAGGGTCTCAAAGTCATGAACAAGGGGTTCTGCAAAATGAGTGATATGCTAGATGCCCTTCAAAATGTGCTCTTTGTATCGACTGAAACTCTAAGGCAGTTCGATCCAAATTTGGATACTTTTGAGAACTTCAATACGCTGAAGGACCTAAAGAGAGCTGAGAGAAAGCGTTCCAAGAAGCGGGGGCATTAGACCAGTGTATATTCATGTCTGATACGACAAGTCCCCTCATGTCCGACCATACATGGACCATATGGATTCTCAGGAGTGCATCGATTTCCAAAGAGAGTACAATCAATAGGGTCAGCCATTCCTAGAATTATTTCATGACATCTGCAACCGGGCATAATATCCACAGATTCAAACTCAGGAAATTCAAAACGAAGCTGGGCGTCATGTTCAGCATATCCATCGCGAATGTAATAGCCAGACTTCTTTATGATTCCAAGACCTCTCCAAGGTGCATCATCCAGACGAAAAACGTCAGATAGAACCTTTTGTGCGGCGCGGTTTCCATCCGGTTTTACAACTCGCGTATACTCATTTTCTGATTCTGCGCGACCTTCTTCGATTTGTTTGAGAATCATGCGTATTGATTCCAGAACATCCAGAGGTTCAAAACCAGCCACAACACATGGAACCCGATTTTTCTTTGCAAATTCTTGGAAGGCGTTTGATCCAATTATGGTTGAAACATGGCCAGGAGTGATGAAACCGTCTACCTCAAAACCTTCAATCGTGACAAGTAGCTCCATAGCGGGAGGAATCACTTTGAGTGATGTCAATATTGAGAAGTTCTCTGGAGGGTTTCCAAGAATCTCTATAGCAATAGTAGGAGCAGTTGTTTCAAAACCAACACCAACAAAGACTATTTCCTTGTCAGGATTATCACGGGCAATTGCCACAGCCTCACCAGCACCATAGACAACTCGAACATCTGCACCAGTAGCACGTTCCTTTGCTAATGATGAATCGGTTGAGGGGACATGTATCATATCGCCGAAGGTTGTAATTATGTGTCCTTGACGAGCAAGTTCGATTGCCCTATCAACATCTTCAGCAGCGCAAACACAAACTGGACAACCTGGTCCAGCTACAAGCCGAAGGGAAGATGGAAGGAGAGAACGAATACCATGCGAACTTATTGTGTCCTCGTGGGTCCCACATACGTGCACAATCCTAGTTTCACGTTCTTTATTCAGAGATACAATCTCTCTTGTAATAGCTTGGGCATATCTAGCATTACGGAATCCTGTGCTCTCGCTCATTGGAGGTCAATCCAGTCTCACTCAGCTTAGATTCGCATAAAAGTGCAGATGTGTGTACGTCAGAGAATTACTCAGTTTCATGTCCATCAAGGATAGCTAGAGCTTCTCCCAATGTGATGGACAGCTTGCTTGCTAATTCTCTAGCAGTAATATTCGGATTCTCTGGTAGAATGTAGTTCTGGGCATATCCTGCGTTGCCTGCAAAGAGTGGATTACTCTTGGCAGTTTCGATGAGAAGCGAGTATAGTGGATGGCCCTTGAAATCTGCAACATTGATATCAATGATACGACCTGATTCCTTCTTGGATGATTTGATCTTTCGTGGTTTCTTTTTGGAATCAGTTATTGTTTCCTTGTTTAGTCTTGTCAGTCGCTCTTGCTTCAAGGCAGCGTCCCTACCTTATTTTCCCGGCGAGACCTACAAAAGTAAGTAGGCTCTTGAAAGAAATCTCGTATAGGTGATATAAGCCTTGGGGAGCTGATAAAAAAGCATAGTATCATGGAGTCTGCCACGCAGAACGTCATGGAAAGTTTTCCTGAAGATGGCGCGCTTCCCACGTAGTAAGGTTTAACAAGGTTTAACAAGAAGACACGCAGGAAGAATATGGCCAAAAGGTCTTGAATGGGGAATGAATTATTGCCTCATGGCATACGAAGAATGGTTCTTGATGTGTTAAAACCTCACAGCCCGAGACTTACTGACCTTGCCTTAATGCTTTCGCGCAATGACCGTGTCACAGGGCTGAACATTACACTAAAAGAGGTTGATCAGAATACCGAGAGTATAACAATAACATTAGAGGGTGATGATCTCGTTTATGATTCGATTAAGGAGATCCTTGAGCAGGCGGGTGCCGTAATTCACTCAATAGACCAAGTTGTCGCAGGTAGACGGTTTGTTGAAGAAGTCACATTGCAACCAGAGAACTCCTAGGAAAGTCATTCACGTCGAGAGAGCTGATCACTCAGTTTCTTGCTCTCTTCCTCAATCTTACGTCGTACAAGATTATGGACATCTTGTTCGAAAATAGTTGGTACAATCTTCACAACATTGCATAGTCTATCAACGATACTATCAGCAAGTTTAGTATATGATGCAGGACTACCAGAAACAATTCCTCGAACAACCACTTCACCTACACTAGAACTAACAACAGAGTTGACAACACTTGCTATGATTCCTTGAGGGTCCATAAAGAAGGGGAGATGTGCATTATCATGAAGAGTTGTGAATCCTAGTTTTTCAACAATACTGTCAGTGTACCACTCGAGGCTGGATTCTTTCATCCGCAATTTACTTGCGAACTCTGTTTTGGTGAGTGGATTGGGATAACTCCATGGATGTCTAGTCACCATGTACAATGCGGCTCCAAAGAAGGGGTCAACCTCTCTAGGGACACCTTCCTTTGATACAAATCGGCGTACAAGATCGAGTGCCATGGTTTCATAACGTTCATCGATTTTGTTTTCCATGAAGAACTCATGAGCGTCACGTACAACTCTGACGATTATTTGTGGACTCACCGCCAAATGTTCATCGTCAAAGTGTGTAACCATTGCCTCCGCTCCAAAATTTCTCCTGAACAAAGCGTAGCTTAAAGTCCTTTGGTTATCTCGCAGTATTTGACTCTTTTGCAATAGAAGACGAGGTCAGTTCTGTCCGCGCCAATTTTCGCATTATCTTGCTCGGTAGATTTTTTCCAGTGTCCATCTGAGAGTGCGCTGTATCTCTCCTAGTCTGGATTCATCACCAAAGTTCGTGATAATAATCTCATCAAGAATCTTATCTTCTGATTTCACTTCAAAATCAAAAGCATCATCCCATTCAATCTCTTTATTCTCGACACGATGACGATCTTCCTGCTGGAACTTGCCAAGAATGTCCTGAACAAAGAATCTGGCAAAGGCACCACGGGTGATATTATATACTGCATGATCTGCAGGGATAATTCTAAGACTGTTTTCAATAACCTCAATGGTTGCAAGTTCCAGATCGCCAGGTTTATTCAACACAATAATATTACGGGGCTCACCTGTTGCAGCTAAAGTTTCTGTGGGAGTCATCTCAGGAGCAATAACAGATGCTTCCATAGCTACGTCCGCAGTGGCAAAACTGCCTTTTCCAATTGTTGAGTCCAATGCTTGAATGAACTCTTCAAGTTGCTCAACTCTCTCTCTTAATCGGTCCAGTTCTTCTCCAAGCTGAGTTCGTAATTCTAGCAAGACACGAATTTGGGGGTCTGACACTACATACACCAACATATCATGCGGACACTCTGAAGAGGAGTCCACTAGTATATGTTTGATTGTATTATTAGAACTCCTAGAAGTAAGGTTCTCTCGGAGTTGTTGAGTGACCAAGATGAGTTGAAAGAAGAAACTAATCTTCAATCTCAGCTACTGAAATGGCAAAATCAGGACATTCCAGTTCGCACAATTTACAGAGTTTACAAGCCTCAATATCCACAATTTTTGGGAGAAAGAAGCCTCGATTGTCAACCACTTCTGATTTCTTCAAGACTCCATGTGGACAAACGGAGATGCAAATGTGGCAGCCCTTGCACAGCTTTGGGTCGACAATGATTGCTTTTGCTGTCTTTGTCACAGTGTAATTCTCCGAATTCACCCGCATTCTAATAGTCATATAACGATATTCATCAGAACCCATAGAGCGAGCATTATATACAGTCGGACATGACTCTTTTGTAGTAGGTGAATGCTGATTGAAACCATTCTTAGTGTTCATGTGTTCAAAGTGCCGCAATTTTACAAATGCTCCAGTAGGTCAGAAACACAGGAGATGTAGCTATTGTGGGACTATCATTGACATTGCAAAAGCATCTTCTGCTCTCTTCGACTCGCCTGAAATGGCATCAAAGGCAGTAAAGGAGTTCAATGCATCAAGGGGGGGAGATGAATTTGAGAAGGCAGTTGAGAGATCTAGGGAACGGGTATTAGCACTCCTCCCAAAAGAAAGGCTGAGTGTTGAAGCGCTTTCAAGCAAGAGCGAAATATCTAAACTACCAGGAAAGCAAAAGCGACTGATGCAACTCCTCCACAAAGAGGCAAGGTCAAAACCAAGTTCTTTGAGTCGAATAGAGGAGCTATGTCAGGACTATGAACTAGAGTGGAGTTGGGTACAGAGCCAACTTGAGAAACTGGCAAATAACGGAATACTAATCTTCCCCAGACCTTGGTCAGTCCAACTTGTAGTCAAGGAAGATATACCAAAGCCTGAACAAACCACAAGCAGAGATGTCACAAATGAGATTCTTGTACTTCTTCAAGGAGCTGAGAAGATGCTGAGAGTTATTGACATCATTAATAGCTTGAAAAACAAAGGAGTGTCTGAGAAGGTCATAGAAACCTCACTTGAGAAATTAATGCAAAGAGGAGAGATATTTGAACCTAAGAGTGGTTATATCAGCATGGTATGAGGGTTTCGATTAGTTGAATAGTGCTTAGGCCTATAGGAATATGAGAATAATGCCAATCGTGGAGCTAGTGGCTAAAAAGACATTGGAGCGTAATCCAGACATAGGTCTCGATGTAGTGGACCTCATAGTTCTACTCTGGATGTATTCGAATCCCTATGATAATAACCGCCGTCAGCTTAGCTCTATGCGAACGGTTCTCAGAATGTCAGAAACTCTCCAAATTCCTGGTGGTGGACTTGATGTCACTGAGGATGAGCTTACACAGATAGTACTTGGTAGTCTTCAAAAGCTCAAGAACAAAGGACTTGTCTATATTCGTTCAGCGGGAGTTCATTTCGTGAAAGGAACTTTAACTGACACAGGGGTTAATCTCGTGAAGAGGCTAGTTAAGACGCCAGTCTTGAGACGCGTCACTGCAGAATTCGGAAACAATCCCTAGTTTTTTGTGAGTAAATTCGGACAAGTGACAACGTTTAAATGCAAAACTATTCCGAAACCGAATTGCTGCTCATGGAGACAGCTGTTTCAGAACCAATGGAAGCAGTGCAGACAACTAGTTCTGCTCGCGAGAACAGTCTGCAGACGTGTGCCAGTAGGGTCTGGAGTGGCTTGTAGAGCACAATGAAGACTTTGCAGCTTACAATGTAGGCTAGATGAAGTCCATATAGCGGAAGTGAGGCATTATGCCATCATATGGATACTCAGTCATAGGCATTGACCCGGATAGGACGGCTATAGCTAGTGGAAGAAATATGCGGGTTTCACCAAAACAATGCAGAGAAGTCTGCAATCATATTCAAGGAATGATGCTAGACAAGGCAATCGATTTACTGGAATTAGTAATCGAAGAAAAAGCTTGGATTCCATATAGGCGCCATAGGAAAAAGCGTGGACATCATCCTGGTATGAAGAAGTGGCCTGCTGGAGGGCATCCTGTGAAAGCCTCGGAACACATTTTGAAGGTCTTGAAAAATGCAGAGGCAAATGCAGACAGCAAAGGGCTTGATATCGACCGTCTAAGGATTTCTCATGCTGCAACACAGCAAGGTCGAACCTACAAGAAGTACATAGAACGAGCATTTGGTCGAAGTACACCGTACTTTGAGAAGACCTCTCATGTAGAGATCATATTGGAAGAGGTGGGTTAAATGTCAGCTGTCAAATACTTCATAGAACAGAACTCCCGTAGACTGGCTATTGATGAGTTCCTTTCCAATGAACTCAATGCTGCAGGGTATGGGGGAGTAGAGATTCGAAAGATGCCAATGAAATCAGAGGTTGTCATTCACGCCTCTAGACCTGGTGTGGTCATTGGTCGTCGTGGTGCAAAGATAAGAGAACTGACCTATATTCTAGAGAATGAGTTTGGTATAGAGAATGTCCAGCTTGAAGTGAGTGAGATTGAGAATCCGTGGCTGGATGCAGCGGTGATGGCATCGCGATTAGCTAGGCAACTAGAGAGAGGTGTCCGCTTTAGAAGAATGGCGTATTGGATTCTTAGACGTGTGATGAGAGCTGGAGCGTTGGGCTGTGAGATAATTGTCAAAGGGAAGCTTTCAAGTCGAAGGGCACGATATCAAAAGTTCAAGCAGGGGAATATTGCTAAGACAGGAGAACCAGCTGATGCCTTTGTTGACCATGCTAACGATATGGCAGTTCTGAAACCAGGTGTTATTGGCATAACTGTCCGTATCATGAAACCAGAGTCAAAAGTTCCAGGTGTCATTCATATTAAACCTCCAAAGCCTAAGAAGAAGGAAGAGATTGAGCTATTAAAGAAGCCTGAAGAAGAAGAGTTGGTTGAGCAGGTAGAGGTGGTTGAGGAAGCCCTTGAAGGAATCACTGACATTGATGAATTGCGTGAATTAGAGGAGCTTGATGGACTCGAGTTAGTAGATGAACCTCTTGAAGCTGAGAAAATGGCTGAACCTGAACCAGAAGAAGAAGTGGAATCAAAAGAAGAGGAAACTGAGTCAGAGGATATAGCTGAAGAGGTTGATGGAGAAAAGATTCTGGAAGATCTCAAGGAATTGGATTCTCTAGATGAGGGAGGTGCGGAGTAATGCCAGGACTTAATGCAAAAGAGATTAGAAAATTGACTCCTGCAGAACGTCAGAAGAAGTTGGAGGAGCTATATAATGAGATGTCCACCATTAGAATCGAGTCAGCTACTGGCGGAGGCACTGAGAATCCATATAGGATTCGCAACGTGAGGAAAGCAATCGCCCGCATTCTCACTATTCAACATGAAGAGGAGCTGAATTCAACAGAATGACAATCACTCCTCAGAATATCCTAAGGCATGAGCTTGTGGGTCTACCAACACATATTGTTGAATCGAAGGACCCCAGCCATGTGTGCAAAGAGGGAATCATTCTATCTGAATCAAAAGAGATGATTCGAATTGGCACAGCTCGGGGTACAATTTCGATTCCTAAGGGAATCTGTGTCTTTGATTTGACTCTTCCTGATAGTGTGGTAGTCCGAATTAATGGAGAACTACTCAGAGGAAGACCGGAGGACAGGATAAAGAAACGTTTCAATAGGAGTTGGTGATTATGGCTGCAACCAAGAATAAAGTTCGTAACATTGGTATTCCAAATGTGGAGCCTCCTGAGAAGATCTGTGATGATAGAAACTGTCCATTTCATGGTAATCTTTCAGTCAGAGGTCGTGTCATGGAGGGAACTGTCACAAGTACTAGAATGCACAAAGCAATCGTCTTTCAAACTGATTATCTCAGTCTAATCAAAAAGTACGCACGATATGAGCGTCGTAGATCGAAGAAATTAGCGCACCTACCTCCTTGTATTGAAGCAAACGTGGGAGACACAGTAAAAGTTGTGGAATGCCGCCCACTGAGCAAGAATATTGCAAGTGTGGTTGTAGCAGTCACGCCAGCAGAAGAAGGAGCAAAGGAGGAATAGTTTGTGTCAAGAAAAGTTGGAAGAGGAATAAGAAAATTCATCCCTCGTATTGCTAGAGGACTCCCAATCGGTGCTAGGCTTTTGTGCACTGATAATTCTGGAGCTAAAGAACTGCAACTGATCACTGTCTACGGTTACAAAGGCAAATTGCGAAAGCTCGGTAAGGCTGGAATTGGTGACATGGTAAATGTGTCTGTCACAAAGGGCAAACAAGAATTGCGTAAACAGGTGCTTCAAGCAATCATTGTGCGTCAGAGAAAACCATACAGGAGACCAGATGGCACTTGGATGCAGTTCGAGGATAACGCAGCAGTCCTGGTAAAACCAGGAGGTGAACCACAGGGATCCGAACTTAGAGGGCCTATGGCAAGAGAGGTCACTCTGAAATGGCCAAGAGTCGCTGCTATCGCGTCAAAGATTGTGTGAAGGTGTGTGTGATGGTAAAGAAACCTGTATCAAGATCTCCAAGGAAACAACGCAGGCGTGTACAGACTGCGTCTTTGCACGAGCGTAAGAACATGCTCAAGTGTAGGCTTGATGAGTTCCTTCAGGAGGAGTATGGCCTACGTTCGCTAGTTGTGAAGAAAGGAGATCTTGTCAAAATCATGAGGGGTCAGTTTCGCGACACTGAAGGCAAGGTCACCAGTGTTAGCTACAAGAGAGGTGTAGTCTTTCTTGACAATACAACAATCACAAAGGCAGATGGAAAGGAATCAGCTGTTCCAATGCATGCATCGAACCTTATGCTTGTGAAGTTGGAGTTAGATGATGAGAGGAAGGCGCTGATAGAGAGAAAAATGATGAAAATCGTGGAGAGTGAGGAATAATGGCGAGAAGAGGTCAAAAGAAACACTTGAAACGACT
>LRSL01000030.1 GCA_001563335.1 Candidatus Thorarchaeota archaeon SMTZ1-45
CTTAACTGGGTCATTTTCAGAAGCGCCCATCAAAACAACGCGCACTTTCTGAGTCACATCATCTACTATAGGACCCAATTGCTTGTACCCAAACAGGGTTTCATGATTCTTGATTCCCTCGTCTATATCTCTAACAATGATACCAACATGACTGAGTTGCATTGGCTCACCTGAATGATGATTCTTTATAAATTCGCATAAGTGTTACCATACAAACAGGACATAATTCCTCTTGTCGCAATCCTTTTGAAAGGAACGTTTTAGCAACAAGGCGTCTTTGTAATGGTGGAAACATTGTCGAAATATATAGGACAAATTAGAAAGAGGTGGGGCTTGAGAGCTCCAAGACAACTATATCGAATGCTGAAACTCCACCAAACTGCATTCGACACTATTCTAGAGAACATGTTTGCTACTCTTGAGGAAGTGAGTGGTCTATTCACTTTTCCAATAGTTGCTTCGATTGCAAAGATGAAACCAGAATTAGTTCGATTGATTGAGAGTGAAGGGCATGAGGTGGCAAGTCATGGATACAACCATGTCAGATATCCTACAATCTCCGCTCATGCAAGAAGACAGGATTTGCTACGAAGTCTTCAAGTGTTCAAGAAAATAGGTATCGAGATATCTGGGTTTAGAGCACCTTATGACAACTACACCGATGATATGCCCGAGTTATTGGAACAAACAAATCTCATCTGGGATGGAGGGTTCGGTTACCGTCCAGAACATAGGGAAAGAACACACTTCTTCCATGTCGAAATTGATGGTCAAGAATCGAATGTTTCCTATATTCCCCTAAATATGTGGAGTGATGACTATATGATTGACAGGAAGGGGATGGAACCAAAGATAATTTCCAGAGTGTTAAAGAGAGAAATGACAAAAATAGCACCTACTGAAGGAGTCATCATGTTCGACCTTCATCCAATCAGGATGGGACAGAAAAAGTATGTGGGATGTTTCAAAGAGGTCATTGAACATGCAAATAGTATTGGAGGATGGTGCACAACTCCAACAGAGGCAGTCAAATACTGGAATACTCATTCAAAATGGAAAGGTGATAGTAAATTCTGTCTTCTACTTACAGGTGATATTGATAACTGGGTCTTCTCAGATTACTTGAGAAGAGTCTTGTGGAGAAGAAGAGGGTGAACTAAGAAATGGGAAAACTGCTTGGGAGACTCTTACGCGTTCTTGCTTGGTTAGCACCAATTTACCAGTTTCGAGCTAGCGTCTATCGGAAATGCGGTGTGAAGATTGGAAAGGGAGTCTATATGGGATACCTAGTAATGATTGATGGAGAATATCCTGAGTTTATAGAGATTCATGATTGGGCTAGCATTGGACCAGGTGTGAAGATTATGGCGCATTCAGGAGCAAGTCCCTATCACCAAAGAAGACGCATCTTTCACGAGGGGCCAAAGAAGGTTGTGATTGGGAGAGGAGCATGGTTAGCGGCAGGAGCTACCATCCTTCCAGGAGTCACTGTGGGAGAGGGAGCTATTGTAGCCGCAGGAGCTGTAGTGGGTAAAGATGTACAGCCATTATCACTTGTCGCAGGAAACCCAGCAAGGATGATTCAGAAGCTCGAACCTAAGAAAGACTAGGGTGAAAGTTTAGTAGATAGAACCTTCTTTATGTCACCCACGGTCCATAAATCAATAACCTCTTCGTCTTCGAAGAATATCTCAAACTCATTCTCAATTTCACTTACAATGATTAAGTGAGCCATCGAGTCCCAAGCTTCAAAGTCTTTTCGACGCAAATCATCTGAGATTGCATTCTTCTCCAACAACAGAACTTTTGATAGAATTTCTAGGAGCTTGTCTTCAAAGTCAGTCATTGCGTTATTCCTCTTGCAGTTCAATCCAATCAGGAACTTCCACAGTACTAGTTTCAAGATCGAGTACCCAAGTTGTTCCATTGTCCCCATCTTCTTTAGTCATATCAAATCCGTGCCGCTCGAAGAGGTCTGCAGCAGGAGGATTCTTCTTCGTTGGTATATACTCGCCAAATATTCTCTTAGCTTTTGCGGCCCGAGCGTCTTTGACAATTCTGGCAAGCAGAGCAGTTTCAGCTGAACGACCTATAACCCGACAACTCATAAGGAAGGAGTCAATCCACCATTCTTTTTCTTTAATCTTAGCTATGGCCACACCAACAACTCCTTCATCACCGAATTTGTCAGATACTGCCATACTGTAAACGATCGCATCTTTATCCTCGCGAAACTGACGGACTTCTGCATCAGTATATCTTCGTGTTGTAAGGTTGAATTGGTTAGTTTTTCCAATAAGTTGTACAACGCGCGGTGCGTCAAAGTCATTCACAGGCTGTACCTTAACCTGGAGGTCTAGTGTTCTGAGAAAATCCTCTATAGACTCCGCACTCCTCTCAAGCGCCTCTCGTTTTCGTTTGCCTGTATACATCTCACCACGTTCCATGTCTTCTTTGGTGAGAGAAAGTACATCAAAGACATTCAGATTTTCCAATGTCTTTCGATAGAGTCGAGGGTTCTTGGGTAGGTCAACAACCATGATTTCAGGATAGGCTTGAGAAACTTGTGCCCGCTCTACGGGATTATCATCAAAGAAGACCATACTATCAATACCTATGTTAATCTCTTTTGCAAGCTCAGCGATATTTGCAACCTTGTTTTGCCAATTAATCATCATTGCAGCAAAATGTTCTTCCTTCAATACTTGATAGGGATGTTCCTGAAACACTTTGGCAGCATCATCGTAATTGTTCTTGCTACAAACTGCAAGTATCACTCCTCGATTGTATAGACTAAGGAGACCCCGTTGAAAGTCAACATATTCTATTCCCGGTGAGGTGTTGCTTAGTTTTATACCCTCAATACCATCCTCGCCGATAATTCCTCCCCAGAGTGTGTTGTCAAGGTCCAACACAATGCATTTCTTTGACCGTCCTTTCAGAGCGCGGATATAACGAAGATACTCATCTGCTAATATGGGAGTGAATTCCTCACTAAATGGTACTGAACCACGATACCATGTGTTCCAATTGGTTATTCGAGATTTGCCAAAATCACTTGAAACTGCGTCAAGGGCCACAATAAAGACTCTATTACTCTTCGTGAATCTCTCAGTCAAGTCAATATTCGCATTATCAAAAAACTGCTTTAGGCCAATCTTCTGTTTGTTGTCTACTATTCCAAGAGGTGAAAAGACAGGTACTATGAAGTTGTTAACCAGAATGATTGCAGTGGTGTTTTTCTCAAGGATCTCAATCACTGATGCGACACTATTGACTAGTTCTTTCTCGAGAGTTGATCGTTCTTTTTCTGAAGTTCTAACAAAGTTTGCAAGGAACATCTGATCAAGAACTGACAAAGCATCCACAGATAATACTATGACATCGGTTTCTGTCTTGTAAAGGGGTGATTTCAGGTCAAGGGCTTCTTGACGCCAAGTATTGAATCCACCAACAAACGTGTGTACGTGAAATCCATCCAATCTCGTTTTGATATCTATGCATGCCGCTAGAGGCTCGAGTGTGGTTGAACCAATAACAGCGAGGTTCAAGGAGTCTTTCTCTTTGGATACAGGAAGTTCAAGACCTTGTATCTTCTTGTAGGCACTCCAAATGTTGAGATATGTTTGATTCTCTCGAACCGATTGAAGTATGGCTTCAATATTCTGATTTTGGCTTGTCATGATCACCCACTCCTTGGTAGTATCTGATATGCTGTTTCTTCAATTACTCCTCGAATTTCATTCACATCCAGAGAGTATGTTTCATGAACTGCAAGTGCAACAGCTACTGCATGAGTTGATGAATGGGACAAACTTAGGTAAATATCATGGTTACAATCTTGATGAAGTTCAACATATGGGACTCCATCCTGATCACGCAATATCTCAATATTGCTCAAGGAGATTCTGTAGTTTGAACTTGTTGCTTTAAAGACTGCCTCCTTTCCTGCAAATGTGGAGGCGAAATGAGGAGAGGAATCCGAAAAACCACGACAATATGCAAGTTCCGTTTCTGAGAATACACGACGATAGAAAGAAGACACATCCTCAAGATTTCGAAACCTGTCTATCTCTACGATATCAGTTCCTATGGAGATATTGCGTTGATGTTTATCTTTCAACATGTTTCAGTTTCGAGAGAACCCGTGACTCTTATAATCATAATGACATGACTAGTTAAGTTTCTCAGAGTCTGCTTCGATTACAGCTGTTGACCAAGGATATCGATCAAGAATACGCGTCATGAGGCGACTGACCTTTTGCTCCTCTGATGTCCCACCATATGCAAGAAGAATGACAAGACCGCCCCTTGTGCGTTTGAACTTCTGGTACATAGTCTTGCTAGTGTTGATTGTATCACATATAATCATGACCTCAGCTTGAGGGATATCGAGGTCTCGCTCACCCACAGGTGACATCACGAGAACCTGAGCGTCTTCGTTCTCGCGAAATTCCTTGAGTCCTTCACCCTTGTTCCGAGTTGCACCCGTTATTGTGAGTGTTTCAAGACCTGCTTTCTCGAGAACCTCCTTTATCTGGGTGACCATTTCAAGATAGGATGTGAGAACTACAGTCTTCCTATACTTCAGTGCAATCTTCAAAACATGAGTAGTTTTGGAAGAGGTACCTGGTAAAGTCCTTCTGAGCTCACTGACATTGAAATAGTGCTTCAGATATTTGCTATGAAACATACGAAGGAATCTCTTTGGAGGCATCGCATAGACGTATTTTCTTAACATTAGAAGGCCAGAGTATTGCCCTTTTAGTTCGTCGGTGATTGGCAACTTCTCTAGCATGAGGTGTACTCGTCGAGCATCCCCATCAATGAGATGAAGGTTGTCATCTTCAGCTAGTTCATTCATGATGTCAGTTCTTGTGTTTCTAATGAGTTCGTCAATTACCTTTGACACGGCTCGAATTTTAGAGTCATTCACCGTGTGAACAGTAAGAAATGTTTGTTCAAGATAATCCTCCACATCAGTATCATAAAGGTCCTCCATAGTGATTAGTTCAGCACCTGGGAAGAATTGCTTCAATGTATCGAGTTCTCTTCGAATTTCGACTTGTGCATCATTGAAGACAGCATGATCATCACGAAGAGTTCCACTCATGCCTATGAGCCACTTTCCCTCCAAACTCAAGAGAAGTGTAGGCCAAGGAAAGACTATAGCTGTTCGATTGCCAGTTCTTCGAACTAAAGTATCGACCTCATTAATGAGGACAATTTCAAATGGTTCGAATAATGATGCATCCTTCTTATACATCCCAGCAAGCACTTGAGGAGTTGCTACGATGACTCGTTTCTCTCGAAGAATATGAACACGTCTTCCTGACGGTACCCTTGAAGAGAGTTCTCCTAGGTCATCATCTAACCCTCCATACTCACCTCTGAGATAGTCAACGGTTTCAGCTAATGATGAAGAGGAATGAACAACGATGATGATTTTAGAGGCGGGAAACTTTTCTGCCACAAGTTGATGTGTGATAAAGCGTTTTCCAAGACCACAGTCCAGCTCCAAGAGTAATGGAGTACCTACCTTCTTTCCCACTTCCTCGAGGATATGTGTCTGGTAGCCCCTTGGAGTGTACTTGGTCTTTGACATTGCAGCCTCACGTCTGTTCAAGACGTTATGAACCCATCTAATAATCTCATGAACCCTACTTTTTGTCCTTCATAATTGCATCTATCTTCTCAATGAACTCGTCGTATGGTAGCCTCCAACTCTCTGATTCTTGGCTGTACATGTCGATTAGGTGACAATATCCCTTGTGAGTTCCTTGCAGGAGAAATTGAACAAACATCTCATCAGTATATTCTCTCAGGGATCGAAGATGCATAAGGAAAGCATTGGTTTCAGTTGATGGAATATAGATCTGTACAAAAAAATGACTGCTGCTTTCCATTGTGATCTGATGGTAGAAGGGAAGCCTATCAAACCATAAAAGAAGGTTTCGAGCTTTTTTCGACTTAAAGAAGCAAATCACTGTCATGGCAGAATCATAAGGTGACAAGGATAGTTTGAAGCCTCGAATAATTCCAGACTCCTCAAGTTTCTTTACACGGTTATGGACCTGTGGTTGCGATAGATCTAATATCTCTCCCAGCTCTCTTAGCGTGATTTCCGGATTTTCCACCATGTGTCTTAAAATCAGGGTATCCTTTGAGTCAAAGCTGACCATCTGTGGGAACTCTTCCATTTTGAGGTCTATCTCTTTTTTCTTAGCCATAATTGTGGGGAGTGTCTTTGCCCACGCCTCCCAATCCCATGACTCAAGCTCCGCTAACTTTGCCTCTTTTCTTTGATAGTCCACTACATCAAATAAGTAGCAATCTTCAATCAGGCCCCGCTTTTTTAGCTCTGCTGCAAGATCTGGTATCATCCTTGGTGTATTGATGGGATATACTGTATAGATTAGGTATCCCTCATATCTGCCATATGTAGGTGCATAGTAATAGAATACAGAAAGTTCATCTAGAACTTTCTTGAGCTTTGATTCGGTGGCTGGACTACTCTTTGCCACAAGTACATATTCTGCTAAACCAAGCTTTCGTTCATGTGTCTGGACCTTAGCCTTACAAATAATTCCTTTCTCTTTTAATTTCGAAATTCTGTAACGAATTGTTCTACCAGGTTCATTCAATCGTTCACTGAGTTCTCGCGTAGATACTTTTGTTCCAAGTTCTTCAAGGGCAAGAAGGATCTTTTGATCAAGAGAGTCAAGCGAGGTCTTCAAAGACATGGTGTGATCACACATCCACTATGTTACGCTGATGAATATACTCTTATAGTTTGGCAAATCCCTTTAAAAGTAATTCTACCAATACATGATTCAATGCCTAATTTTTGGCATCTTTAAAGATTTTTATTTGCTAAAATATAACATTAAGGTTTGGCAACATTTATATACAAATATATGCCAAAAATTTACTGGGTGTTAAAAATTTGGCATTCGCAAAACTTAGGAAAAAAACCGAGCAGGAACCTGAGCTGAAGGAGCTGCATAGACTGAAGTCACATGTGCGGACTGAAGTTTACAGGAATTCCTTCCTGAGGTAAGAAATGTGTGACCCATCTCAAAAGAGGGAGATGCTGGTCGCTGATATAGCATGTCCACTCTCCTTCTCTTGTGATTGCTAGTATTGAGGTGACTGGAATGATTGCAAAAGCAATAACCAGATTCAGTAGAATTTTCATTGAGGTATCAGTACCTGATAGGATTAGGAAAAGAGGGCTTAAAGAGTACAAGGATGACTCAATCGAACTCCGTCGTTATCTGGCTGCTGAGATTGCCAATAAGCAGTTCGAGATACAACGAGATAGGGCATTGACAGATGTGCATCGGATGGGCTTTATGAGATGAGTCAGCTCATTCACCCTTACTCATTCTTCATCATATCTTCTTGAACACTTTTGCCAACGAAGGTCCCTTCACATGCATATTGAACTCGTAGAAGTGACCAAAAGGTACTACATGAACATTGAATTCACGCTCGCGAAGTTTTACAGCTACATCTTCGATTAATGAATCAGCAAACTCAGGATCAGATTTACTATCATCAAGATGCGCGAACGAGTGCAAAG